>JAFLRS010000099.1 GCA_022511355.1 Alistipes sp. | reverse complement strand
GAGAGCGAATATTGCGCAATTCGAATTTTATTCGAGGTTTTATCGAAAAAATTGATTACCTTTGCGGTTCGCGAGAGTAAGCGCTCGCGCAATGCGGTAAATTATCTTACGAAATAGTAAACATAAAGATATGGCAACACAGAAGAAAAAAGTAGCGGAGGCCGATTATTCGATGCAGGAGAAGATCGTGGCACTCTACGAATTGCAGAAAATCGATTCCCAGATCGACGAGATTAACAAAATCAAGGGCGAGCTTCCTTTGGAGGTGCGCGATTTGGAGGATGAAATTGCAGGCATGAATACCCGTATCGGCAATATCGAGTCGGAAATCGAGGAGCTGAACGCCTTGACCAAGCAGCGTCGCCGCGATATGGACAAGTCGCAGTTGCAGATAAGCAACTATAAGGAGCAGCAGAACAATGTTCGCAACAATCGCGAATTCGATGCCATTACCAAGGAGATCGAGTATCAGGAGTTGGAGATTGAATATGCCAAGAAGCGTCTCAAGGAGTATGCTGCGGGCATCGAGACCAAGAAGGCGCAGCTCGACGAGGTAAAGGCTGTCGTTGCCGAGCGTATGGTCGATCTTACCGCGAAGAAGGAGGAGCTTGAGGGTATCGAGGCCGAGACAGCGTCGCAGATTGCCGAGCTGGAGGCCAAGGCCGAGGTTGCCAAGAAGAAAATCGACGAGCGTTTGCTGACGGCATACAACCGCATCCGCGGCAATGTCCGCAACGGTCTGGCTGTGGTTACCGTTCGCCGCGATGCCTGCGGAGGTTGCTACAACCGCATTCCTCCCCAGCGTCAGGCTGATATTCGGCAGGGCAAGAAGTTGATTGTCTGCGAGTATTGCGGCCGTATTCTGGTGGGCGGCGACGAGACCGTCGAAGAGTAGCGGGCTGACAACCGCAAACAAAACAGAGGGTCGGAGATTTCCGACCCTCTGTTTTGTTTGTTATATGGCCGATTGTTATTTCCCGGCCATATAACCTTTGACGTAGTGGTGGTGCGAACCCCAACGCTCGAATGCCGCACGGTCGAGTTCTTCGCGGGCATCGGGATGAGCGATAGAGATAAGCAGACGTGCGCGTTCCTGCATACTTTTTCCGTAGAGGTCCACAGCTCCGTATTCGGTGACTATCCAGTGTGCATGGAAACGTGTGGTTACGACTCCGGCGCCTTCCAGAAGCGTGGGGCATATTTTGGATACGCCTTTGTTGGTCATCGAGGGCATTGCGATGATGGCCTTGCCGCCTTTCGAGAGCGATGCTCCGTATACGAAGTCGATTTGGCCTCCGACGCCCGACCAGAATTTGGTTCCGAGCGAGTCGGCTGATACCTGACCGGTGAGGTCTATCTGGAGCGCCGAGTTGATGGCTGTCATGCGGTCGTTCTGCGAGATGACGTAGGGGTCGTTGGTGTAGCCGACGTCCATCATCAGCACGCCGGGGTTGTCATCGATAAAGTCGTATACCGACTTTGAGCCCATGAGGAAGGTGGAGACGATTTTGCCCGGGTCGGTTTTTTTGGCTTCGCCGTTGATTACGCCTTTTTCCACGAGCGGCAGAACTCCGTCGGCGAACATTTCGGTGTGGATGCCGAGGTTTCTGTGGTTGCCGAGTTGCGAGAGTACGGCATTGGGGATTGCTCCGATACCCATCTGGAGAGTTGCGCCGTCTTCGATAAGTTCTGCGCAGTGTCGTCCGATAGCGGCATCGATTTCCGAGATGGGACCCGGAACGGCTTCGATGAGCGGGGTATTGTCCTGCACGAAGGTATCGATTTTGGAAATGGGGATCATAGCCTGACCGAATGCGCGCGGCACATTGGGGTTAATTACGGCGATTACGTGTTTAGCGCACTCCACGGCGGCGAGAGTGGCATCGACCGAGGTTCCGAGCGACACATATCCGTGTTTGTCGGGCGGGCAGACCTGAATCATGGCCACATCGCAGGGAACTGCGCCGCAGCGATAGAGTTTCTGGGTTTCGCTCAGGAATATGGGGATATAGTCGGCGTATCCGGATTGGGTTACTTTGCGGACGTTGGAGCCCACGAAGAACGAATCGAGTTGGAAGACGCCTTCGAATTTGGGGTCTGCGTATGGAGCAGGGCCTTCGGTGTGAAGATGATGCACGTGTACGTTTTTGAGTTCGCCGGCTTCGCCGCGTGCGCACATTGCATTGATAAGGCACTGCGGAGCGGAAGCCACAGAGCTGAGGTGCACGTGGTCGCCCGATTTGATGACTTTAACGGCCTCTTCGGGTGTTGTGAATTTAACGGTCTGATTCATATATTCGTTTAAGTTTGATTGGTTTGATTCTATTTTCGTTTTACTTCTACCTGTTCGTATCCTTCCACGATGTCGCCCACGCGTATATCGTTGAACGATTCGATGTTAAGTCCGCAGTCCTGACCCGACACCACCTCTTTCACATCGTCTTTGAATCGTCGGAGCGAGCCGAGTCGTCCCGTATAGATTACGATACCGTCGCGGATTACGCGTATCGAGGTATTGCGCGAGAGTTTGCCTTCGCGGACCATACATCCGGCGACGGTTCCGACCTTCGAGATTTTGAACACTTCCATAACCTCTATCGAGCATACTATTTCCTCTTTCATTACGGGTTCGAGCATACCTTCGATAGCATCCTTGATGTCGTTGATTGCGTCGTAGATGATTGAGTAGAGGCGAATTTCTATCTCTTCCTGTTCGGCGAGTTTGCGGGCGGTTGCCGAGGGCCGCACTTGGAATCCGACGATTACGGCGTTGGATGCGGCTGCGAGCAGAACGTCCGACTCCGAGATTTGACCGACGGCGGCGTGTATCACATTTACCTGTACGGTCTCTTTCGAGAGTTTTATGAGCGAGCCCGACATAGCCTCCACCGAACCGTCCACGTCGCCTTTGACGATGATGTTCAGTTCCTTGAATGAACCGATGGCGATGCGTCGTCCGATTTCGTCGAGTGTGACGTGTTTTTGGGTCATGATGCCCTGCATACGTTGCAGTTGTTCCCGTTTGTTGGCTATTTCGCGTGCCGAGCGGTCGTCTTCCATTACGTTGAAGGTGTCGCCGGCCTGCGGTGCGCCGTTAAGGCCGAGTACCTGTACGGGGGTCGAGGGGCCTGCCGTCTCCACTTTTTTGCCGTTCTCGTCGAACATGGCCTTTACGCGTCCGGTGTAGGTACCCGCGAGCATCACGTCGCCCACATGGAGCGTACCTCCCTGAACGAGGACCGTGGAGACGTAACCGCGACCTTTGTCGAGAGTCGATTCTATAATCGCACCCACGGCTTTTTTGTCGGGGTTGGCTTTGAGGTCGAGGAGTTCGGCTTCGAGCAGCACTTTTTCGAGCAGTTTGTCGAGATTGATGCCTTTTTTTGCCGAGATGTCCTGACTCTGATATTTGCCGCCCCAGTCCTCTACGAGGAAGTTCATATTGGCGAGCTGTTCCTTGATGTGGTCGGGATTTGCGCCGGGTTTGTCTATTTTGTTGATGGCGAATACCATCGGCACGCCGGCGGCCTGTGCATGATTGATAGCCTCTATGGTTTGCGGCATCACGCTGTCGTCGGCAGCCACTATGATGATTGCCACGTCGGTAATTTTGGCACCGCGGGCGCGCATGGCGGTGAAGGCTTCGTGACCCGGAGTATCGAGGAAGGTTATTTTCTGTCCGTTGAGTTCCACGCTGTATGCGCCGATATGCTGGGTAATACCGCCGGCTTCGCCTTCGATGACGTTGGTTTTGCGGATATTGTCGAGCAGCGAGGTTTTACCGTGATCGACATGACCCATAACCGTAACGATGGGCGGACGCGGTACGAGGTCTTCGGCCGAATCTTCGGAGCTTTCTATTGCTTCCTGAATCTCCACCGACACGAATTCGACGGTAAATCCGAACTCTTCGGCCACTACGGCGAGTGCTTCGGCGTCGAGACGCTGATTGATGGATACCATAAGACCCAGATTCATGCAGGCGGTGATGACCTGTGTAGCCGGAACGTTCATCATTGTTGCCAGTTCGCTCACGGTCACGAATTCGGTAACCTTCAGTATGGAGCGTTCCTGCTGCGAACGTTCCATCTCTTCGCTCATGCGTTCGGCGACGGCTTCGCGTTTTTCTTTGCGATACTTTGCGCCCTTGCTCTTCGCGCCTTTGGCGGTCAGACGTGCCAGCGTATCCTTTATCTGCTTCGAAACCTCTTCGTCGCTCACTTCGGGACGGATTACGGGTTTCGGGGCCTTGTGTTTGTTCTTGTTCTTTTTGTTTTCGGCTTTTGCGGCGTTTCTGTCGTTGCCCTGATTTTGTTTGGGCTGTGCGGCGGGGGTCACATTGGCCTTGCTGACATCCACCTTCTCTTTCTTGAGACGCTTGCGCTTGTGTTTGCCGCCCGGAACCATGCCCGAGACATCCATCGTGCCCAGAATCTGAGGTCCTGCCAGAACCGTGGTCGCGGGACGGAAGATGTTGTCTTTCTTCTCTTCGTCCGCCGCTTTGGGAGCCTGTTCTGCGGGTTCTGCCGCTGCGGGCTTCTTTTCTGCGGGTTTTTCCGCCTCTTTCTTTACGGGTTCGGCGGGAGCGTTTGCGGGTTCGGCCGCTTTGACCTCCGTTGCGGGAGCTGCCGGTTTTGCAGCTGCTGCGGGTTTCTTTTCCGGTGCAGGTTTCGGTTCCTCCTTTTTGGGTTCGGATTTGGGAGCGGTCACCTTGCCCGAATTGAGGTCGAGTTTGCCGAGGATTTTCGGCTGCTGGACTTCATCTTTGACGTTGATGACGCGACTCTTTATCACTACCTCTTCGTCTTCTTTTTCGCGTTCCGTGGTTTTGGGCTGGTCGAGAGTTACGGCCGCCTGTTTTTGCGATATTTTTTCGCGAATGGTGTCGCGTTCGTTTTTGAGCGTGCGATTAGCGCCGAACTCTTTTTCGAGGAGGGCGTAGGTATCGGGAGAGACGGGGGCATTGGGCGAGCCGTCGGTTGCGACGCCTTTTTTCTGTAGGAAGTCCACGATGGTATTAAGACCCACTTTGAACTCCTTGGCGACCTGAATCAATCTTATTTTTCTTTCGCTGTCCATTCTGTGTTGCTTGAATTCTGACTGTTAGACGATATGCGTTGCGTTTGTGGCTATTCGAATTCGGCCTTGAGTATGGCGACCACTTTTTCGGCCTGTTCGAGTTCGAGGTCGGCGCGGGTAGCGATTTCCTCTACCGGCAGTTCGAGTACGCTTTTGGCGGTATCGCAGCCCACGGCTTTGAGGGCGTCGATAATCCAGCCGTCGATTTCATCCGAGAATTCGGTGAGAGCAACGTCCTCCTCTTCCACTTCGCGATAAACGTCGATGTCGTAACCTGTCAGCATTTTCGACAGACGGATATTGAGTCCGCCTTTGCCGATTGCCAGCGAAACCTGATCGGGTTTGAGGTATACGGCAGCGGTTTTGCGTTCGTCGTCGATGGTGATGCTTGAGATTTTGGCGGGGTTGAGAGCCCGCTGAATGAGCAGTTGAGTGTTGGATGTGTAGTTGATGACATCGATATTTTCGTTGCGGAGTTCTTTCACGATTGCATAGATTCGCGCACCTTTGACGCCGACGCAGGCTCCTACGGGGTCGATGCGGTCGTCGTAGGATTCCACGGCTACTTTGGCTCTTTCGCCGGGGATTCGCGCTATGACCTTGATGGTGATAAGGCCGTCATAGATTTCGGGTACTTCCTGTTCGAACAGACGTTCGAGGAACTGATTGGCGGTACGCGAGAGGATTATGCGGGGCTGATTGTTCACCATTTCGACGCTCTTGACTATGGCTTTGATGGTATCGCCTTTGCGGAAGAAGTCGTCGGGGATCTGTTCGGCTTTGGGGAGAATCAGTTCGTTGTCTTCGTCGTCGAGAATAAGCACTTCGCGTTTCCAGGGCTGGTATACTTCACCGGTAACGATTTCGCCGACTTTCTGCGAATATTTCTCGAAGATGTTGGCTTTTTCGAGGTCGATGATTCTCG
>JAFLRS010000098.1 GCA_022511355.1 Alistipes sp. | reverse complement strand
CCAAGTGAACGGTTCGTCGGGACGAAGGAACACCGCTCCGATAGAGAGCAGATCTCCGGCAATAAGTTTTTTATCTATCATTGAACTCCTGATTTATAATTCATCGTTATATTTACCGGCTGCCGTTGAACTCTTCGAGGCAGCGCATATAGGCTTCGTATGGATTTTCGGCCGCCGTAATCGGGCGTCCGACAACTATATAGTCCGAACCCAACTCGCGCGCCCGCGCCGGAGTGGTGACTCGCACCTGGTCATTGACGCTCGAATCGGCAAAACGAACGCCCGGCGTGACCGTCACGAACTTCTCGCCGCAACTGCGCTTTACCACCGCAGCCTCCAACGGCGAACATACCACGCCGTCCAACCCCGCCTCCTTCGCATTGAGCGCATAACGGCTCACCACATCGGGCATCTCGCCGTCAATCAGCAGCTCTCTGTTCATCGTCTCCTGACTCGTGGAGGTCAGCTGGGTCACGGCAAGCAGAATCGGCCGCGTACCGTCCTCGCGGGTAAGTCCCTCGATTGCCGCCCGCATCATCGCACCCGTACCTGCCGCATGAAGATTGCACATATCCACATCGAGATGCGAAAGCACAGACATAGCCTTCTTCACCGTATTGGGAATGTCGTGCAGCTTGAGGTCGAGAAATATCGGGAAACCCATGCTCTTGAGTTTTCTCACAATCTCCGGCCCTTCGGCATAGAACAGCTCCATACCTATCTTGAGGTAAGGGCGAAGTTCGCCGAATGCGGGCAGAAACCCGAACAGACTCTCTGCGCTCGAAAAATCGCAGGCAATGATTACGTTATCGGTCTTTTGGTTCTTCATCATTTTACAACTCCTGTTATGTCGGTTATTCTGTCGACGCCCAGCCGCGAAAGCAGTTCGGGCAGTCGGTCCACTATATCTCTGCAAATGTAAGGGTTCACCAGATTGGCGGCTCCTATCTCCACCGCCGAAGCTCCGGCCATCATCATCTCGACCACGTCTTCGGCCGAACTGACACCGCCGCAACCTATAATCGGCACCTTGCACACACGGGCCGCCTGATGCACCATCCTCAACGCCAACGGAAATATGCACGACCCCGACATACCGCCGTAAGTGTTGGCAATCACCGGTTTGCGGGTACGAATATCGATTCTCATCCCCAACGGCGTGTTAATCAGACACAATCCGTCGGCACCCGCATCCTCGCAAGCCTTGGCAATAGCCGCAATATCGGTGACGTTGGGCGACAATTTTATAAATACGGGCTTCGACGACACCGCCTTTACCGCAGCAGTGACCTTCGCCGCCGCCTCGGGAGATGTCCCGAAAGCCATACCGCCGTTATGCACATTGGGACACGAAATATTCACCTCTATTATCTCCACCTGCTCCTCACGGCTCATCCTCTCGGCAAGATGCACGTACTCATCCATCGAAAAACCGCTGATATTGGCTATAATCGGCCGGTGATATATCGCCCGGAGCTGCGGCAGAATATCATGCACAACCCTGTCGATGCCGGGATTCTGCAATCCTACCGCATTCAGCATACCCGACTTGCATTCGGCTATTCTCGGCGTGGGATTACCGTATCTCGGCTCGACCGTGGTGCCCTTGATGCTTATAGCTCCCAAACAATCGATATCATAGAGTTCGGCCATCTCCAATCCGAAACCGAAAGTCCCCGATGCGGGTATGACCGGATTGTGAAGCTTAACCTTGCCCAATGATACATTCAGTCTGCTATCCATAGCTCTCTCCTTTGTCCTTATTCAAAAACAATCTCATCCTTGAAGAACACCGGGCCGTCGGTACATATCTGTTTCGCACCGCCCGCGGTCTTGCAGGTGCATCCCATACAAGCACCGAAACCGCAACCCATCCGCTCCTCCATACTTATCTGACCGTCGATCTTCATCTGCCGCTGCAATGCACGCAGCATCGGTTTGGGACCGCAGGCATAGAAAAAACTGTTGCCGCCTTCAGCCTGCGCTATGGCGTCGGTAACAAATCCTTTGCATCCCTCGCTGCCGTCGGCAGTGGCTATCGTGACATTGCAGCCGACCGCACGAAACTCGTCCGCCAGAATAATCTCCGCAGCAGTGTTGAATCCCAACACCACATCCGCACGTTTGCCGTTATCGGCAAGTCGCTTCGCAAGCATAAGCAGCGGAGGTACACCTACACCGCCGCCGACAAGCAACGGACGCTCACCCGAAACCGAAAGGTCGAAGCCGTTGCCTAACGGAAGCAGTACATCCAACTGCGAACCCGAAGTCATATCCTTCAGCTTCGCCGTTCCCTCTCCCACTACCTTATATACGATGCAGACCTTTCCTCCCGCCGTATCGCATACCGAAATCGGACGGCGAAGATAACAGCCCTCCAGAGCGATATTCACAAACTGACCGGGACGAACCGCTTCAATCGCACGGCCGCCCTCCGCATCGCACGCTCCAAGCCACATACGGCATACATCGGAGGTGAGTTTCGTATTCGACAATATGTCAAGCCTTATCTTTTGCATAGTTATAAACTTCTTTACCGTTGCATACGGTCTTCAGGCACCGGCCCTTGACCCTCCAACCCTCGAAAGGCGTGGCTTTCCCCTTGGAGAGAAACTTCGCGGGGTCGATTACATACTCCTCGCCGAGGTCGAACACGGTGTACGAACCGTCATCGGCCGGAAGATTCATTATTCGTCTCGGAGCGTATGACATCAACTCCAGCAGACGCTCCATAGCAATGACTCCGCGCTCAACCAAAAAGGTATACATCAGCGGAAATGCCGTCTCAAGCCCCACTATTCCGAATGCGCTGCCGGCCAACCCTCTGCTCTTCTCCTCGGCCGAATGGGGCGCGTGGTCCGTAGCAATGCAGTCTATCGTACCGTCGGCAATACCCTCCAGCAGAGCCGTCCGGTCCTCCGCAGAACGAATGGGCGGATTCATCTTCCAGCTGCCCGACTCCTTCAGCATCGAATCGTCGAGCAGAAGATAGTGCGGAGCCGTTTCGGCCGTAACGGGCAAACCTCTTCGCTTCGCCTCGCGGATAAGTCCGACGCTCTCCTTTGTCGAGACGTGGCAGACGTGCAGACGGCATCCGGTCTCCTCGACAAGCCTGATGTCACGCTCCACCTCCGCGTATTCGCTCTCCGAACATATCCCTTTATGACCGTGAGCCGCGGCATACTCACCCGCGTGGATGTATCCGCCGCAGAGCAGACTCTCAACCTCGCAATGGGCGACAATAATCGAACCGGCTGCACGGCAGCGTTTCATCGCCTCGCGCATCGTCTCCTCCGACTGTATGCCTTTGCCGTCGTCGGAGAATCCCGCCGCAAGACCCGCCAGCACTCCGAAATCCACCAACTCGCCGCAGCCGCGCTGCCCCACGGTGATGCTGCAATAGGGATGCACGTTAATCGCAGCCGAAGCTTCGATAATCCGTCTCTGCACCTCGAGGTGTTCAACCGAATCGGGCACGGGATTGAGATTGGGCATGGCGAAGATGTCGGAATATCCTCCCGCAGCCGCAGCCGCACTGCCCGAAGCGACAGTCTCCTTGTATGAGAAACCCGGCTCGCGCAAATGCACGTGCAAATCCGCAAATGCGGGCAACTTCACTATGTTATCTCCTTTTTGCATCACTGTCTGCACCTTTGAATCCGTTTGCCTTGAGCCGATTAAACAAAAAACTTTCCACACCGTTGCGGAAAGTTTCAGTCTGCATATGAGCCGAAGCAGAAGACACACGCCTGTCGAGCCATGTTGCAACTGCTGTTTTTCGGCGTTTTATGTCTCATATTTCCAATCAAATCCATATCCCTCTCTGCTGTCGGCCCCCTGTTTTGGAATCCTTTGCAAAGGTAGGCAGATTTTTTGACATACACAAGGAATGCCGGCAAAAAGTAGGGCAAAAAAAATGAACAGAAAATTAACAAAAGAGACGCGGCAAGTCCGCGTCTCTGTCTGAGCGATTTACTTTATGAACATTATCTCGCGATACTTCGGCAGCGTCCACAACTGGTCGTCCACAATCTCCTCCAAAGAGTCGATATGCTTGCGGATGTCGTCGAACAGCACCGCCACCGAATCGTGATATGCCACCGCCTTTTCATACATATTCTCGATGCGGTTGGCCTGCTTGCGCGCCTCGATCATGCGGCTCGTGCCCGACTGTATCGACACCGTATGCTCCTGTATACGGCGGATAAGCTCGACATCCGAAGTGGACATCATTCCCAACTCCTTCATTCTGCAAGCCTTGTCGAGCAGAACAGCCTCGTATTTCGACGCTATCGGAACGATATGGTTCATCGCCAAATCGCCCAGCACACGCGACTCTATCTGCACCTTCTTGACATACGTCTCCCACTTGACTTCGGTACGCGCCTCAAGCTCCACGCGGGTATATACTCCCATATCGCCGAACATCCGCACGCTCGAATCGTCGAGATAACGTTTCAGATTCTCCGGAGTCGAGGTCTCGCAATCCAAACCGCGACGACCGGCCTCCTCACGCCACTCGTCGGAGTAACCGTTGCCCTCGAAACGCACGGCGCGGCTCTCGCGAATCTTGCGCTTCAGAACTTCGTATATCGCACGCTCCTTCTTGGCCCCCTCGGCAATCTTGGCATCCACCTCCTTGCGGAACTCCGTAAGCTCGTTCGCCACCGCCGTATTCAGAACTATCATCGCCTCCGCACAGTTGTCGGACGAACCCACCGCACGGAACTCGAAACGGTTGCCCGTAAATGCGAACGGCGAAGTACGGTTGCGGTCGGTATTGTCAAGGAAAATGCTCGGAATCCGCGAGATTCCGTTCATCCTGAATACGCTCTTGGCATCGAAACGTATCGCCTCGTCATCGCTGCCCGCAGCAAGCTTGTCCAGTACGGCCGAAATCTGCTCTCCGAGGAATGTCGAAATGATTGCGGGAGGCGCCTCGTTGGCCCCCAAACGATGAGAATTAGTAGCGCTCATGACCGACGCCTTCAGAAGTCCGTTGTGTTTGTGTACCGCGGAAATCGTATTCACCAAAAAGGTTATGAACTGCAAATTCTCAAGCGCCGTATGTCCCGGACCCAGCAGATTCACACCCGTATCGGTTCCGAGCGACCAGTTGTTATGCTTGCCCGAACCGTTCACGCCCTTGAAAGGCTTCTCGTGGAGCAATACGCGGAAACGGTGACGGCGCGCGACTTTGTCCATCACCGTCATCAGCAGCTGGTTGTGGTCGTTGGCGAGATTCACCTCCTCGTAGACGGGCGCCAGCTCGAACTGATTAGGAGCTACCTCGTTATGACGCGTCTTTACGGGTATGCCGAGCTGCAGACACTCATACTCGAGGTCCCGCATAAAGGCCATGACCCGCAACGGAATAGCTCCGAAATAGTGATCTTCGAGCTGCTGGTTCTTGGCCGACTCGTGACCCATCATAGTACGCCCCGTAAGCACCATATCGGGACGTGCAGCCCACATACTCTCGTCGATAAGGAAATACTCCTGCTCCCAGCCGAGATATGAAAATACACGATTGACGTTGCGGTCGAAGTATCGGCACACCTCGGTCGCAGCCTTGTCCACAGCCGAAATGGAACGCAGCAAGGGAACCTTATAATCAAGCGCCTCGCCGGTATAGGATATAAATACGGTAGGAATACAGAGCGTCGTATCCACAATAAATGCCGGTGACGTGGGGTCCCATGCCGAATATCCGCGCGCCTCAAAGGTGTTGCGGATACCGCCGCTCGGAAATGACGATGCATCGGGTTCCTGCTGAATGAGCAGCTTGCCCGAAAACTCCTCCAGCACACCCCCCTGTCCGTCGGGAGCCGTAAAGGAGTCATGCTTCTCGGCCGTACCTCCCGTAAGAGGCTGGAACCAGTGCGTATAGTGGTCGGCTCCATGCTCCATCGCCCACTGACGCATACCCGAAGCTATGCCGTCTGCAATCTCGCGCGTAAGCGGCGTTCCGTTCTCGATGGTATCTACCAGCGCATCGTAGGTACGACGGTCGAGGTATTTGCGCATAGCCTTGCGGCCGAAGACCTTCGAACCGAAATATTCGGACGGACGCCCCGCCGGAGGCGTCACTTCAACCGCACTGCGGTTCATCACGGTCTCAATCATTTTGAATCTCAACAATCCCATATTATATTCGATTTTT
>JAFLRS010000097.1 GCA_022511355.1 Alistipes sp. | reverse complement strand
CCTTGCGGAGAGTTTTGCGTCGCTTTTGCGGTCAAAAGCGACATAAAAAACAAAATACTCTTTGTCCTCGGTTCGCCTTGCGAAGAGTTTTGGCAGCACCTTTTGCGGTCAAAAGGTACTTATCAACTTTCAGTTCTCATCGGCCTGCGCCCATACCGAGGTCTTGCGGGGATTCCACTTGTCGCGGAACGAATTGAAGAAGAAAAACTCCGAAGTATAACCCACCAAACGCGCTATACGCAGAAAATAACCCGTATAGAATGTCGAAAGAGGCAGATATTTTATGAGTTTGAACTCCTCGCGCGGACGCTCCGTCACCAACATGATGATTCCGAACGCCAACACCGAGAAGAAAAAGCGTATAAGCCAGCCGACAACCAGAATCTCGAGCAGACGGTCGGTGTGAAGGAATATCATGCTCAGAATGTAGAAGAACCACATATAGTTGCAGACGCAGTCGAAGAAGATGTTTTCCATATTCGACAGCCAGTTCAGGAACGACCAGTTGCGCGTGGGCAGCAGAATGTCGAGGTGTTTGCGCAGACGGAAGCGCACCAACGAACGCGACCAGCGCAGACGCTGACGGAAAAGTCGGTACCACGACGAAGGCACGCTGGTCATACATACCGCTTCGTTGGCGAAGGTGACTTTGTAACCGCCTTTGCGGACCTTCTGCGTGATGTCGCCGTCGAGACCCGGACCCACGTCCCACATACCGAGATTCTCGATAGTCTCACGGTCGAACGCTCCGAACGCGCCCGAAATGATGTGGTAGATACCCAACTCGTTCAGCACGATACGACCCACCATGATGGTTTTCAGATACTCCAGCGCCTGAAGCGAGGTGCAAATCGTCTCTTCGTAGTTGCGCACCTTCACGCAGCCGCCCACCGCCTTGACTCTCGTGTCGAGGTAGAACGGCAGC
Source organism: Alistipes sp. (assembly GCA_022511355.1). Classification (GTDB taxonomy): domain Bacteria; phylum Bacteroidota; class Bacteroidia; order Bacteroidales; family Rikenellaceae; genus Alistipes. The sequence continues at coordinate 5,349 of JAFLRS010000097.1, read as the reverse complement.
AGAACCTTTTCGATGGCATCGCGGTCGAGCGAGGAATCGGCATCGAGATGCACGATATACTTTCCCGTTGCGAATCGGAATCCGTAATTGGCGGCACTGGCCTTGCCTCCGCGCTCGTTAAGACGCAGATATATGTCGATAAGGCCGTTGCGTTCGAGGTCGCGGCAGATGTAGGGCGTTGCGTCGTCCGAACCGTCATCGACCACTATGATTTCGAAATTGCGGTAGGTCTGCTCCTGCAGACTGCGCAGCAGAGGATAGATATGCGCGCCTTCATTCTTGCCCGGAATGAGAATCGACACCTTGGGATTCTCCGAAAACAGCACCATGCGGGCACGTGCATTGAGTTTTCGCCGGCGGAAAGTGGTGAATTTGTACCACAAACCTATACCCGTCTCCAACAGATAGTAACGCGGAAACTCTATCAAAAACAGAAACCAATAGGTTTTAAGCAGAATGTACCAGTTGATGTTGCGCGAAAAGCATACCTCTATATTATAGAAAATCTCCATCGCGCGGTTCACGAACCACACCACCGCATCGGCCACAGTTCCGAATATGTCGCCTATCAGCTCCATACAGCGGTCTATCTGCGTCCGTTTCCGTTCTGTTCTTCGTCGGTCGTCGAGGTCGAAACCATCTCCGTACCCTCGATCTGCGCTTCGATATTCTCGCCCAGCTGAGTTATGAATTCATCGGCATCATCGCCGTGCGACAATCTGTAAGTCTTGAGCCAGCGGGCTTCGAAATCCTCGTTGTTGGCCGTATAATCGTTGAAAATCTGGTCCAGACGGCGTTTTGCACGGTCGTGCTCGTCGTTCATGCGCTGATTGTGAGCCACCACCAAAATATAGAAATTCGAATCCTTGATGGTTATCTTCACCGTGGCGATGCTCGAAATCACGGTGCGCATTATGTCGAATATCTGCCAGTTCTCCTGGTCGCCGTCGTACTTGTAGCTGTAACGGAACACCACAATGGAGTTGTCCTGATACGAAGGCAGATTGTTGAATATGCGTATGGCGTCGATAAAGTTTTCGTAGGTCGAACGGCCCGAATAGATGTCGTTGCTCTCTATCTGGAACAGAGCCTCGTCGGTGGCGAACGCCGCCAGACCGGCACGCGTGAATTTGTACTCCCACACATCCACCGGATTGAGCGTTTCGGGCGACATTTCGTTCCGGCAGTTGGTGCAGACCACCTTCATCGCCGAATTGAGGAACGTATTGCCGCAGCTGCACGTATAGACGGTTGCCGGACGGTCGTAATCGACACCTATGTGACGCAGTACGCGGCGGCATTTGGGGCACACCAGCTGACCGTCGTAGGCATAAGCCGATTCGGGCGAGATATTGGCGCAGCGGAAGTGGTGAATCATCTCCTCCTGCGCGATGTCGGAGCGGTGGCACTTGGGGCAGCACTCTATGAAGAGCAGATGACTGTCGCCGCAATTGGGACATACGTGTACGCGGTCGATGAAACGGTACTTCTCGGCGAATCCCAACTCCTCGAGCTTCATCATGAATTTGACACGTTCGTCGAAATGCAGCGTCTCCTGATTGTCGTACCACGCCATATAAACCCGCTGATAACCCTGAGCCAAACCCTTTATCATGTAGTTGGTGTAGGTCAGACGTCCGCGCGAGATGTCGAACTTCACGATGTTGGCCAGCACGCGCGAAGTCGTCGAGAGGTCGTTGGTGAGTTCGCGATTGATGTTGTACTTGTCGATATTGCCGTACACCTCTTCGATGAAGTCGGTAAAGCTGTCGTCGGTGGGCGATTCGCAGAATCCGTCTATCAGATACGACGCGAAATTCATGACCTCCTCGAGAGCCGAAGTGGCAAAACGCGGCTTCAGGAAGCACTTGTCCACGCGCGTCGGCGACAACCATCTCACTATCAATCGGTTTTCTTCGTAAGAGGTGTGCGGGATATTGATGTATATGGCATCGAAATCCTCGTCGTCCAGTTCGCTGACCTTGCCTACGTTCACCGGACGGTTGATGATGATTATCCGTCGGCCGCGCGCATTGGTCACAAATGCGAACGGATGCTGATGTTCATTCGGATTTTCGGAATTATATAATGCTCTCTCCATATTTCTCTATCAATCTTTTCTGCTTTCGGATTCCGCCGGCGTGTCTGTCTGCTCTGCGGCGGGGATTTTCAGCGTGGTGCCCCACAGCAGTTTGCTCTCCGTGCCGGGGTTGTGTTTCACGATGTCGTCGATGCTCACCCCGTAACGCTTCGAAAGCGAATAGAGAGTCTCGCCCTTTTCGATCTTGTGATAGACATACTTCACGGCTGCCGTTTCGGCGTTCTTGGTTTCGCCTCCGCTCTCGGGGGCCGATGCCGGCTTCGTTTCGCTCTCTGCGGCGGGTTTTTTCTCGGCGGGCTTTTCTGCAGGCTTCTCTGCGGGCTTTTCGGCCGGTTTTTCTGCAGGTTTTTCGGCCGGTTTTGCTGCGGATTCCGATGCAGGTTTCGCCGTCTCGGCGGCAGGAGCCGGAGATTCGGCATAGGCGTCGGGGTCGTAGTGATGCAAACCGCGTTGGCGTCGCGAAAGTCCCAGATAATAGCTCGACTCTTCGGTAAGACCCTTTTGGTCGATGTACCAGTAGTCGGAACCGTCGTTGCGTCGTCCGTTGTCGAAGTTGTTCACGCGCACCTTCACCGGAATACGGTCCACGACGGCCCACAGCGGCAGTACCTGACCCGGGTCGGGTTTGAACACCACCATGACGGCCGTATAGTTGTGCGACAGACTGTTGCGGAGTTCTTCGGGCAGTTCTTCGGTTCTTGCGCCGAGCAGCTGCACTCCGGCCGTAAACGACACGTGGTCATTCACTATGATTTCGGCTTTGGTATTGTTGTTTATGTGGTGCATATCGCTGGTGGGGACGTATGCCACCACCTGGACGTTGCTGTTGTCGAAGCTGAGTTTTTCGAGTTGGAGTACGTGTTCTTTTTTGAATACTCGCGAGAAAGGCGAGGCCCACAGTTTGGTGACGATGGCGGTATCCTGCGCTATGGCGTATCGAATGGCGGAGGAGTTGCGCGCATAGAGTTCGTGGAGCTGTTCGTCGAGACCGAGCTGGGTATTGGCGAAGTCGATGCTGTAGCGTCCGAACCGTCGTGCGGCCTGATTGCTTTCGCGATAGACGTTGCTGTAGAGCTGGGCTTTGCGGAGTACGGTATTGAGTTCTTCGCGGGTTTCGGCGAGCCGTCGCTGGAGGTCCATTTTGTGTGAGTTGTCGGTGACTCCGAAACGTATATTGTTATCCTCTTTTTCTATTTGGTTTTCGAGTTCTCTGATTCTTACGCGCAGGACATTGGCATCGGCGTAAGCGACATTTACCTGCAGACGTGCATTTCGGTCATTGACGATGACGGCGGGTTCCGATTCGAGGTCGCTGATGCCGAACAGATTGACATAGAGGAACGAATAGAGCGTATCGCCGGGCATGACGATGTCACCGACGGAGGTGTACTGATTGAACAGATAGACATCTTCCATAGCTCGGTAATCCATGTATTCGGTCTGGACATATCCGTCGAATTCGGTGTACAGCACTTTGCGGAAGAAGTACCAGCAGAGCAGGACGAGCAGCAGAGCCAGCAGGACGGCGAATATGACCTGCTGTTTGACGAGTTTTCGGTTACGCTCGGTTATGATGCGTTCGATGTTCTGATTCTCGTCGTATGTCGATTTGAAGCTGAATGATTTCATAATATACGTTTTAATTCAACTCCTGAAATATCAGGAAATCTGCTATAGGTTGATCGGGCAGAAAGCCTTGCAGCTCTATGAGCAGACAATCTCTCTGATATGCATAACCCAGCAGTCGTTCCCACGATTGCAGATAGGCGTTGTATTCTTGAAGCCGGTCCACGCGCGAATAGTCGCCGGCGACGTTGTTGTATCCGTCGATGCGCATTATGAGATACTCTTTGAGGTTTCTCATGCGTTCGAACTCTCCGCACATATTTTCGTTGTTGTTGTCGAGTTCGCGGAGCAGATCTTTGACGTCGCGCAGGATAAGTTCCGCCGATTGTTCGTGTTTGTCGGCTATGACGCGTTTTTCGGCCGAGAGAGCGGAGCGTTTGCGGGCGGTTTCGGCCGTGAGGGGTAGGCGGAACGAGACACCCACATCAAGATTGTAGGTATTGCGGACCATGTATCGGTTGTAGTACGACCAGCGCACGAACGGAGCCACATTCATAGTTTGTGCGTAGTCAATATTTTTGCGTTGCGCGTCGAGCAGCTGCTGCTGGAGCGAGAGTTTGCGCAAATCGCGATGCTGTTCGCGGATGCCGTCGTAGAGGGCGGCTGTATCGGCGACGAAGACGTATGTAGCCGAGGGGGTTACGGGCAATTCGCGCACCGTGGAATCGGCATTCAGCACCACCAGACGACGTTCGATTTCCGACTGTTCGTTTATGATTTTCACGAGGTCGTCGCTCGAGATTTTGCCGTTCCGGAGCAGGTAGAGCTGAGCCTCCATCAGCAGCTGAAGATTTTCGGAATGCAGTTTCAGCAGCGAGAGCATACGTCCGTAATGACGGCTGCGCATGGCGTTGCTCTGCATATAGAGGGTCTGTTCACGGCTTTCGCGTTCGGTTTCCATCTGGCGCAATTCGCCTTTGAGTCTGAGTTCTTCGCTTTTCGAACGGCGTTTGTAAACCGAACTGTTGAATATATCCCAATTGAGTTCTATCTGGAGTTTGGCGTTGTATGCGACCAACGGGTCATCGGGGTCGTAGCTTATCTGCCGTCCGGGTCTTGCGTATGCCTGCCCTCTCAATTCGAGTCCGGTGCGGGCTTTCATGGCATAGATTTCGGCCTCTGTAACCTCGTCTATGGCTTCGTTGCGGGAGCCGGTCACGACGTCGGTTACGGGGATATCTGCGGCCTCGACGGGGATGTCAGCCGAGCGAGCGGCGCCGAAAATAAGCGAATCCATAATGGCGAAACGGTCATCGAAAGACTGCATCATTCTCATTGCGTGCTGTTCGGGGGTTTCGATGTCGGGACGCTGAGGTTCTGCCGAATATGAATACTTCGGAAAACCGCCTGCCGCGAAGGCCGCGATGATGGTACAAATCGATATTCGGTATATTGTCCGCATATTAAAAAATCCTGCGCAAATATATACATTTTTGGGCATAGTAGCAATATAACGGGCGAATATTTGATATCGGTATATCGTGCTTTCGCTTTTGGCCGCAAAAGCGAACAAAACGGCCGCACTGCCAGCCATGCTGACAGCGCGGAACGCCTCACGGCGTTCTCTCCGTCTACGACGGAACCTCCTCAGGGGGCGGCGGCGTAGTTACCGTTCAATATGA
>JAFLRS010000096.1 GCA_022511355.1 Alistipes sp. | reverse complement strand
GTTGTGCGGTGCGGGTACGATGTTGCGCAAGAACGATATTTGCACGTTCTGAAAAGAAATTTGCGGTCAAAAGGTGCTGAAAAGAATTTGGCGTCGGTTAGACTTCACTCACTACGTTCGTTCCGCTCAAGATGACATGAGGAGGGGGTATGTATGAAAAAGAGTCGGACGCGATGTCCGACTCTTTTGATTTTCCGTCACGGAAAATTACTCTTCATCGAAGTACTCCCAAACGGTCTTGCCGGTGGTGGGGGTGAACTTGAAGATCTTTACGCCTGCCTGACCGAATGCCACTGCAACATAGCGGGTACGACCCGACCAGTCGGGATTGACGGGAGCCTTTCTCACGCTGATGTAGTTGGCCGACGACGGATTGGAATTGCCCTCTGCATCGAGTACCGGCTCGTGATACGAGGTAATCTCGTCGAGCGTGCCGCGGTGGATGATGGTGAGCTTGCTTCCGTTTGCGATGTAGATAAAGCCGTCATGACCGCTCTCCTGCTCGCAAGCATCGGCGGTTACATAGTTCACGGGCGCTGCGCCGTTTTCGCCGAAGGTCATTACGCCGGTGTGGAGTCTTTTGGTCGTTGTGCCATGGAATCTGTAGTACATACCGCTGGTACCGAGAGCTGCATAATACTCGCCGCCGTTCCAGGTCGTCCAAACGTTGTTCTTGCCGTCGATGGGGGTAACCACTGCGGGGAGAACCTGCTGGCAAGGATAGTCGAGGAGGTCGAGCTCGGTCGAGTTGTAGTAGGTGTGATAACCGTATTCGGTCATGGGGTTGAGCAGGATGTAACCGTCGGTTTTGCCGTAGGTAACCTGGAAGGTTGCGATGCGGGCCTCGCTGGAGGTGTTGTATGCAACGTCGCCCTCATGCTCTTCCGAGAGGTAGAGGAGGTCGATAGCCGAACCGGTTCTGGGGTTGTCGATTACGAACTTTGCCGAACCCGGAGTAGCCACGAAGTAGCTCGAACCGTCTTCGTTGTGTACGGTCTGGAAGAGGGTTTCGTCCTCTGCGCTGAGCAGGGCCATACCTTTGCGGGTAGCCACATAGTAGGTGGGGTAGCCGTAGTATTTGCCGCCGCCGCTGCTGTAATAAATGTCGTTGGAGCGGGTTACGGCGTTCACGTCGCCTGCATCCTTGTAGCCGAGCGATTTGCCTGCTGCGTCATACTCTTTTTCGCCGGTTTTGACGGTTGCATAGGTATAGGTGCCTGCAGCGGGGTCGAAGATACCGATAATTGCATTGGTATTTTTCTCGTTGCCGTTCTTCACTCTGTGACCCGAAGCGATTACGCGCTGTGCGGTGTTGTCGAAGTAGAGGTGGTTGAAGTCGAAATCCTCTGTTGCGGGTTCGGGTGCGCGGAATCCGCTGCCGAGGGTTACGGTACCGTCGTCGCTCACCTTGAAAGTCTGGATTGCGCCTGCGGTCGGCGACTCCACGGTCGAATTGTAGTTGTTGCCCTGCATATGGTAGGTAACGTAGAAGGTGTCGTTGTCCTCGTTGTAGTATACGCAGGTAGCCGAGAGTACGCGTCCGGTTTCGTCGGCGGTGAAGTTGAAGCCGTCGGATTTCGAGGGGTTGGCGATGGTAGCCAGAAGTTCGAGGCTTCCGGGTTCGGCTGCTTCAGCGGCGCGTGTACCGTGATTGTAGGTTACGCGCTCGTCGTTGGCTGCGAAGCCTGCGAGGCGAACGGTTTTGAGATTGTTTGCTGCATTTTTGAGCGAGTTGTCGGGTGTCGAATTCCCTCTCTCCAAATCGTCCTGAACGCACGACGCGAGAGTCATGGCCGCCAGAACCAGCGCAAATGAAGATACTCTGAATTTGAACATAACTTGAAAATTTTATAGTTTATATTGTTTATTTCTGCTGTTAATTTTTTGCGGCATTATACAATATGCACTTGCAAAGCTACAAAAATATTCGATAGAGTGTTCTCTTTTTTTTCAAAAAATGCATTTTTCGCAAAAAAAATGCCGTTCTTCGCTTTTTCGATGCCCTCGGAAGTCGCTCCGACGGCACTCCCGACGGCGAAAAAAAAGTGAAAAAATGTAGTTTTTTCATGCGTCAGTATTGAGATAAATGATTATATTTGCGCACAATAAGCATATTGCAATGCCGTCGTCGGAGCCACGAGGGCTCGGACTTCGGTCTGCAAATGCGGTTATATATTGAATAACAGGATATTAGTGTTACTGTCTGAAACAAAAATAGGAGTTGTGGGTTTGGGGTATGCAGGATTCCCCATCGCCTGTCTTTTTTCGCGCGGATACAGAGTTACGGGATTCGACATTTCGCCGTCGCGCGTGGCCGAACTCAATGCCGGTCATGACCATTGCGGCGATGTGAGCGAGGCGGAGATTGCCGAAGTGCTTGCGCGCGGCACTATATTTACGAGCGACATCGAGTCGTTGCGCGAGTGCAATTTCTACGTGGTGGTGGTTCCGACTCCGGTCGATGACGGACTCCATCCCGACTTCTCGTATCTGCGGAGCGCTTCGCGCGAGGTGGGCAAAGTCCTCTCCAAAGGCGATGTCGTGGTGTATGAATCGACCGTCAGTCCGGGCATAACCGAGGAGATTTGCGTGACCGAACTGGAGAGGGTCTCGGGACTCTCGTTCAATCGCGATTTCTTCGTCGGATACTCGCCCGAACGCATCAATCCGGGCGACAAGATACACACCATCGACAATGTGGTGAAGGTTACGTCGGGTTCGACGCCCGAAGCCGCCCGCTACATCGATTCGGTATATGCGTCGGTGTTGGGCGAGGGCCGCACGTGGCAGGCGTCGAGCATCAGGGTGGCCGAAGCCTGCAAAGTGGTGGAGAATGCCCAGCGCGACGTGAATATAGCCTTCATGAACGAGATTGCACGCGTAATGCAGTCGCTCGACATAGATATGAACGAGGTACTCGAAGCCATGAACACCAAGTGGAACGCTCTGAGGTTCCGTCCCGGATTGGTGGGCGGACACTGCATAGGTGTCGATCCCTACTATCTGATAGAGCGTGCTTCGGACCGCGGAGTCAAGACCGAACTTATGACCGCCGCCCGCGCCATCAACAATTCGCAACCCGATTTCGTGGTGGAGAACCTCGTGCGGCAGATGAAGGCTCGCGGCGGAACTCTGAACGATGCCCGCGTACTGCTGTTGGGATTCACGTTCAAGGAGAACTGCCCCGATGTGCGCAACACCCGCGTGAATGACATTCTGCGCATCATGGGCTCCTACACGGAACACGTGACGGTATACGACCCGTGGGTCGATGCCGAACTGGCCCGCAGAGCCTACGGCGTGGAAATATGCACCGACGAAAAGCAGATTCCGGAGGGCGAATACGACGTCGTAATGCTGTGCGTGGCTCACGACTGCTTCCTCGAATTCGATTTCGAGAGCCGTTTGGCCGGGAATGGCATGATTTACGATGTGAAAGGATTGCTTTCGAAGAGGAAGAAAAACCTCTCCGCATAACAGGGAAAATAGGTAATAAGAGATAAAAATGATGAAAAAACTGTTTGTAATGATGGCTGCGATGTCGGTTCTGACATCCTGCTACACCGAGGGGCCGGAGACGGCGACCGAGAAGGGTCCGGTGAAGAACGACGTTTTGTCGAAACTCACCGCCGACCAGTCTCGTATCGTGCGGTACCTGCCCAATTCGGCGGCAACCCGCGCCAACGCGCTGACGCGTGCGGGTCTGGCTGCAACCCCCCCCCTCGAAAATGCTCCTACGGTTCAGGAACTGCGTGACCGCGGAGTCAGAGAGTATGACCAGAATCAGGCTCAGAACGGCGGCGAATGGCTCATCACCGATGCCACCTCGGCCGACGAATTCTGGCCCACGTGCTGGAACGGCGAAGTGACGCTCTATGTCGCCAAATCCGATATCAAACTCCGGCTTCAGGGCAATGCCAACAAGGGCGTAATCAACGGCCGCGTATTCGTACTCGAAAAGGATGAGAACGGCAATCCGGTGAAGAATGTGCAGTTCCCGACATATTGGCCCGAAGGCGCCTCCGCCGTCACCGAAGGCTGGGCTCTGAAGGTGTGGAGCAATTGTTCGGTGAACTTCGGTTCGGCCTTTATGATGAACAAACTCACCGAGTTCTACTACTACGGCTCCGATTGGCTCGATATCGCAAACTTCGAGAATCAGAACCCCGACTCCTCCGTGAAATTCGAAGCTCACGGCCCCGTTCACTTTACCGGCGTGTCGAAAGTGAAAATCGGCAACTATCTGTTCGACAGCGATGTCGTCTTCGACGAACTGCAGGTCGACAACAAAAAGACCGAAATGACCTTCAACGGCTGCACCAAAGTGCATAAATCCACCGTCATGGGCAACGAGTCCGACGGACTCCACTTCTATGTGAACTATCTGCTGGAGTTTACCGACGGCACGAATTTCTTCAACGGCGCACATTGCGTCTTCCATCTCAACAATTCGGTGCTGGTAATCGGCGGCGAAGCCGACAGAAACAACTCCGGCAAGAATGTCTTTATCAACGGTCACTTTGTAGAGGCCGAAGGTAATTCCGCAATCTTCATTCAGGGCTCCATCGCAGGCGAAATGCCTCAGCTCGGCAACCGTATGTTCCGCTACTTCACCGTCAAAGAGGGCGAAGGCAACAAACTCGCAGTCTTCGGCAAGCGCTGGGTGAACGAAAAACAGGAACAGATAACCGAAGAACCCGTAATCTATATCGGTTGGGCTTCGGGCGCCGGCGACAACGTGAACGACCCTCAGTGCTACATCTCCGACGGCTACAATACCGATTTCGGCAGCAGCAATGTGGTGGCCAATCCCGCCGATCTCGACGGCGATTTCGTACTCGATGCCAAAGACCCCTACGACTGCCGTGCCAACTATACATGGGGTACGCAGCCTCCTTCGCAGGATGAGATTCTGCCTCCGGCAAAGCACAAATATTCGGCTACGGGTCTGGCTTTCGACGGCAACTACGTGTACATCAGCTGGCACTCCAACCTCCCGGGCAAAAACCGCGAACACGGCACCAACATGGACCCCGAACGTGCGGATGAAAGCGGTTACGGCGGTCCGTCGGTCGAGAGCGACGAGGATTGGGGCGGTATTATCGACATCGTGGAGATAGACAACTATCATCCCGACAACGCCAATCTTTATATTGCGGGCACGTGGTGGAACCCCGAACACAAATACAATCATGTGAAGTTCTACGGCGACAATCTCTATCTGGCTTCGACGAGCTGGAATGTGGGAGCCGCGCTGCACGTGGTGCCTCTCATCGAGAGCGGCGAGGGTGTGGGTCAGACCTTCGACAGCGCCAATGCCTACCGCATCAACCTTACCGGCAAGTCGGCAAACTGCGTGGAGGTTATCGACGACCGCTATCTGGTAACCATTTCGGGTCATTCTCTGGGCGGTCTCAACTGGTTCTCGCTCTCCGATGTCTCGAACCAGTCGAATAAGAATATCAACGGCGAAACCGCTGATTACGGCGGCAAATATGTCTTCGACGACGGAAATTATATCTATGCGCTCCACAATACCGACAATGCTACGGTTACGCGTTACGACCGTATGGGCAATCAGCTCGACGAGCGTCAGACGGGCGTTTCGCTGGTTCCCTTCGACGGCAAAAATGCAATGTTCGTGAAGGACGGCCTCGTTTACGTATGCTGCGGACGCAACGGACTCTATGTTTTCGAGTGGAATTCGGGCGAGATGGCTGGCCGCAGCAAGATTGCTGCAAATTGTGTGGATGTGGATGACAACGGATACATCTATGTAGCTACGGGCACGGGTTTGGCTGTGTACCACGTCGATAACAAGAATGCGGACAAGAGTTATAATACGATAAATTATGTAGCATATACGGGCAAGGGCTTTGTCTATCCGAACGGATGGGAGAAGGACGGCACTATGCCCGGGGATGTAGAGAAGCAGTCTTCGAATTTTGTTCGGGTGCATGGCGGCAAGATATTCATTGCCTATGGAATGTACGGTTTGCGCATATATTCGGTAGACGAGGTACTCAATCCGAGGAACTGATTTTTGCGCGCTAACCTTGTAATTTGTAAAACATCATCCCTGCATATTCCGGCAGGGATGATGTTTTGTTTTTGGTGGGATGTGGTCGAGGGATTAACTTCGCTATGCTCGGCTGCCGCCTCGTATCGCTCGTTTTTCCCTTGTGGGAGGACATTAAAACAACAAACATCTGAAAATCAGCTTTGCCGATTAACTTTTATTTGCTGCAAGTTCCCGTGCAAATAAATTTGCAGGAACCTGCAACAAATAAAAAAGCCACT
>JAFLRS010000095.1 GCA_022511355.1 Alistipes sp. | reverse complement strand
CGCGGTCGGCGTTGGGCGAATCGGGGTTCACGAGCACGTCGAGCAGCGAGTTGTCTTCGCCGTCGGCGAAGGGAGCATCCACCGAAATGTGTCGTCCTGCCACGCGGAGCGTATCGGTAACCTTTTCTTTGGGCAGTTCGAGTTCTATGGCGAGTTCTTCGGCGGAAGGGGTTCGTTCGTGTTCCTGTTCGAATCGTGCGAAGGCTTTGTTTATTTTGTTGAGCGAGCCTACCTGATTAAGCGGCAGACGCACGATGCGTGACTGTTCGGCCAGAGCCTGAAGAATCGACTGACGAATCCACCACACGGCATAGGATATGAATTTGAAGCCGCGTGTTTCGTCGAATTTTTCGGCTGCTTTTATAAGGCCGAGATTGCCTTCATTGATAAGGTCGGGGAGGCTGAGTCCCTGATTCTGATATTGTTTTGCCACCGACACCACGAATCTCAGATTGGCTTTGGTAAGTTTTTCGAGAGCTTCCTGATCGCCTTTGCGGATGCGTTGTGCGAGTTCGACCTCTTCTTCGACCGAGATAAGTTCCTCTTTGCCTATCTCCTGAAGATATTTGTCGAGCGAAGCGCTTTCGCGGTTGGTGATTGATTTTGTGATTTTAAGTTGCCTCATATTGTTATATTATTGTACTATCACGTAACTTGCGGCTCGGCCGTCGGGATAGATTCCGTCGATAGAGGAAACCTTGTCGGTAATTTTATCGAGGTCTGCTGTCCTGTAGACGTTTTTGTCGTTGATGTGGGTGATTACGAAACCTTTTTTCACGCGGGCTCTTTCGAGCAGACCTCCGCGTTTGATTTCGGTAACCTGCACACCGCCGTCGATTTCGAGTTCGCGGCAGAGTTTGGCTCCTGCATCGGCGAACCGACCGCCCAGAACGGCTGCCACATCGACGCTTTCGCGAGTCAGCAGTTCGGCCTTTCCGGCCTTATTACGCAAAGTGACGGTAAATTGTTTCATGTCGCCGCCTCTTTTTACCGACAAAACGACCTTATCGTTGGGTCTTCTTTTGGCTATTTGTTCGGTGAGGGTGGTGGCGTTTTCTATTTTGACGCCGTCCACGGCTGTAATTATGTCGCCTTTGCGGATGCCGGCTTCGGAAGCTGCGCCGTCTTCAGTGACGCCCGCCACGTAGACTCCGCCCACCTTGTCGATGCCCAGTTCCTTGCCCGTGGCGTCGATGAACTCCTGATCGATGAAGCGGTACGACACCCCGAGCAGCGCGCGTTGAACCATGCCGTACTCTTTGAGGTCCACCACCACTTTGCGGACGATGCTTTCGGGCACGGCGAACGAATAGCCTATGTAGCTGCCTGTCGAGGATTTGATGACGGTATTGATGCCGACCAGTTCGCCGCGGGTATTGACCAGCGCTCCGCCCGAGTTGCCGGGATTGACTGCGGCATCGGTCTGAATGAACGATTCGATTCGCAGGTCGTCGGGGATTACGTCGAGCCGGCGGGCTTTGGCGCTGACTATGCCTGCGGTGATGGTCGATTGCAGGTCGAAGGGCGAACCGATGGCGAGAACCCATTCGCCGAGACGCAGAGCCTCCGAACTGCCGAAGGGTATGGTAGGCAGGTTGCTGCCTTCGATTTTGATGAGTGCGATATCGGTTGTGGGGTCGGTGCCGATGATTTTTGCGTCGTAGACGGTGCCGTCATTGAGTTTGACGCGCAGTTTGGTGGCGTTTTCCACGACGTGGTTGTTGGTGACGATGTATCCGTCCTCGGTGATGATTACGCCCGAACCGCCGGCACGCCGTTCCTGAATCCGGGGTTGTCCCTGATTCTGCTGCGGGGCTCCGAATCCGAAGAACTCCCAGAAGGGGTCGTAGGAGCGCTGTGCGATCTCCACCTCCTGAACCGCTTCGATGTTCACCACGGCCTGCACGGCATTTTCGGCCGCATAGGTGAGGTCGGGATATTGGTCGGCCGAGTAGGCCGTGAAGTGCGAACCTGCTGCGGGCGAATGTTCGACCGTGCGTTCGACGAATCGTATCTGCTCTTTGCCTTCGGCGTATCGCAGCGTAAAGTATGCCGCCGAGACGCCTGCTGCGGCCGCCACGGCTAAAGTTCCGATAAACAATAATGCTTTTTTCATAATCTTCGATACTTTTTTTAATGTTCGATAATTAAAGAGTATCAGTGCATCATAGGCAAAAATCGTTCATTTATTCGATTGATAAACGCCCGCCGTGCGGAATTATTGTACCCGAAGCCGATTTTTTAACGTCGTGCCTCTTCGGCATCTTTTTGGTCGGAGTCGTCGCCCTCCCAGTCGAAGGGTTCGAAGTCGCGGCGGCCGTCCAGCGAGAAGCGGGTGTAGGTGATGGGGAGTCCGCGTTGGAGGAACATCTGTTCGTAGGCGGTCTTGACCGACAGCACTTCGTCGGCGAAGCCCGAACCGTAGATGTCGTTGTCGGCGGTTTCGCACCTGAGTCCGAAGCGGCCGATTACGGCCTGAGTATAGTTGTAGAGGTGTTGCGAGTCGGTTTTGAGGTTAATCGAGCCGCGCGGGTCGAGCAGCTGCGCGTAGCGCGAGAGGAAGAGGGGCGAGGTAAGCCGTTTTTTTGCGCGTCGTGTTTTGAGCTGCGGGTCGGGGAAGGTTATCCATATTTCATCGACCTCGCCTTCGGCGAAGAAGGAGTTGATGAATTCGATTCGTGTGCGGAGGAACCCCACGTTGTCCATATTGCATTCGGTGGCGGTTTTGGCTCCGCGCCACATACGGGCTCCTTTTATGTCGATGCCTATGTAGTTGCGTTGCGGATTGAGTCGGGCCAGAGCGACCGTATATTCGCCTTTGCCGCATCCGAGTTCGAGCGTTATGGGTCGGTCGTTGCGGAAGAAATCGGAGTGCCAGTGCCCTTTGAGGGGATGGTCGTTGTTGAAAATCTCATCGAAAGCGGGTTGCACGAGCCGTTCGAATGTGAGGTTTTCGGCGAATCGTCTGAGTTTGTCTTTTCCCACGGTCAGAGTTGTTTTTCGAAAGTTATGCCGACGGCTTCGACTCCGCGGAGGTTATGGTCGGGTTTTATGCCTACGGTGTAGGTTCCCTGTTTGCGGAGCAGCACGTTGCGGCGGTACGGTATTACTACGGTTGCGGCGGCGGAGACGGGTTTGCGTTGCAGATGGAGGGGGAAGGAGCAGTGTTCGGAGAATCGGGTGGAGTCGGGGGCTGTAAATTCGAGGGTAAGTCCGAGTGTCGGTTCTCCGATCTGGGCTCCGCAGCGCAGAGCGAGCGAGAGGTCGCGCAGCGAGAGTGTGTCGCTGTTTTCGAAGCTCACGAGAGCCGGTTCGTTCCATCCGAAGGGGTTCACGTCGGCCATTGCCGAATCGACGGTGCGGGTACCCGTACCGGTGCAGCTCCATGCGGCCCACGCTATTGCGGCCGCGGTCAGTAATTGTTTCGGGCCTTTGGTCATCAGTTGTTGCGGTCGCCTTTGCCGCCTGCGGGTCGTTGTTTGCCGCGGTTTTTGTTGCGGTGTTTTTTGCGTCGTTTCGAGTCGAAGCGGGTTATGCTGTCCTCTTCGGAGCGGTATGTAGGCTCTTCGATTTCGGCTGCCGCCACCGAATCGGGCAATGATTCCACGGTTCGTCCGGCGCGGTTGGCGGCCATGATTTCGCGCACGCGCGATATGGGGAGTGTTACGGCGTTGGCGATGGTATCTTTGGAAGACGAGAACGACATGGTGCGGGCGAGCAGATCGCTTTTGAAGTGCCAGTATTCGCCGTCGGCCGTGCGGAGGGGTTCGCGCAGACGCGGCATATCGCGTCGTGCTTCGGCGTAGGTGTCGTATTCGTACATCATGCAGCATTTGAGTTTGGAACACTGACCCGCGAGTTTCTGCGGGTTGAGCGATATATCCTGCATTCGGGCGGCGTTGGTGGTGACGCTCGAGAAGGAGGAGATCCACGAAGCGCAGCAGAGTTCGCGTCCGCAGGCTCCGATGCCGCCGATTCGTCCGGCCTCCTGACGTGCGCCTATCTGCTTCATTTCGATGCGGATATGGAACTGTTCGGCGAAGACTTTGATGAGTTCGCGGAAATCGACGCGTCCTTCGGCTATGTAGTAGAAGATGGCTTTGGTTTTGTCGCCCTGATACTCGACGTCGCCTATTTTCATATCGAGGCCCATTTCGGCGGCTATTTGCCGCGAGCGGATCATGGTTTCGTGTTCGAGTGCTATGGCTTCCTGCCAGCGTTCTATGTCGTAGGGTTTGGCTTTGCGGTAGATTTTGCGGTATTCGTCGTTGAGCGGACGGAAACCGGTGCGCCGAATCTGCCGCAGGACCATGTCGCCGGTGAGCGATACGGTGCCTATATCGTGTCCGGGCGAGGCTTCGACGGCCACTATGTCGCCCGCCTTGAGGGGCAGATTGTTGATGTTGCGGAAGTAGGAGCGGCGCGTATTTTTGAACCGCACCTCCACCAAATCGGCGGGGACGGTGTTGTCGGGCATATCGGCGAGCCAGTCCGTTTCGTGTAGTTTGTAGCATCCCGGACAGGGTTTCACGACGGTGTCGCCCTCTTCGGAGGTGCTGAAACGGCATCCGCGTCCGGTGTCGAGCATACCTTTGCGGTCGTCGTGCGAGACGGGATTCCAACGCAGAATGTCGCTCTCTTCGGTTTCGGAGTCGTCGGCACGCACTTCGGCGTTGGTCCTCTCCACTATGGGTCGGGGTTTGGCTGCCGCGCTTTCGTCGGTCCGATTGTGGCGTATATCTTCAGATGATGACATGGTTTTCCAATTTTTCCACAAAAATAATAAGAAAAAACGAATCCGCAAGGAGGTGCGGGCTTTGAAATTTTCGACTCAAAGGCGTAACTTTGCCGACCGTATGACGAACCGATTCGAAATATACCGCCGCGAGTATCGCGAGACTCTGCGGCTGGCGCTGCCGGTGGTGGCGGCGCAGTTGGGCCAGATTATGGTTCAGCTGGCCGACAACATCATGGTCGGACGGTACGGAGGCGAGAATCCGCTGCCTTTGGCTGCGGTGTCGTTCGGCATTTCGTGTTCGTTTCTCTTTTTCATAGCCGGTTTGGGCATCACGTTGGGACTCACGCCGTTGGTGGGCGAACTGTATGCACAGGGGCGTCACCGCGACACGGCGTCGTGTCTGAAACACGCGGCGGTGTTGTATTCGCTGCTCGGGGCGGCGATTACGGCTTTGCAGTTTCTCTTCATCCCCATGATGCACCGCATGGGTCAGCCGGCGGAGGTGGTTGCGGCGGCCGTGCCCTACTATCGGATGCTGGCTTTGAGTATGCTGCCCGTGATGCTGTTCGGAGCCTTCAAGCAGTTTTCGGAGGGTGTGGGCGATACGGTCATTCCCATGGCGGTAATCGTGGGCGGCAATCTGCTGAACATATTTCTGAACTGGGTTTTCATTTTCGGACGGTTGGGCTGCCGCGAGATGGGAGTCGAGGGTGCGGGGTTGGCCACACTGGTGTCGCGGACGGTGATGCCGGCGGTTATCATCACCATATATTACGCGCGCGCGAAATACCGCGCCTATCTGGCTTCGTTTTCGGGCGTGCGTTATTCGTTGTCGCGTATGTCGGAGCTGCTGAAGATAGGATTTCCGATAGCGGCCCAGATGTTTTTGGAGTCGTCGGCGTTCGTCATCACGGGCATCATGACCGGATGGTTCGACACGGTGGCTATCGGGGCCAATCAGATAGCCATTACGGTCGGCAACTGCACTTTTATGGTGGTGTGTGCGGTGGGAGCTGCGGCCACGATACGTGTGTCGCACTGCTACGGCCGCCGCGACGCTGATGCTTTGTCGTTGGCGGCCCGGGCGTCGCTGCACATAGGGTTTGCGTGGAATGCGGCGGTGATGCTGCTGCTGGCGGCTCTGAACGAAGTTCTGCCGTTAATATTCACGTCCAACGCCGAAGTGGCGTCGCTTACGTCGGTGATGCTGCTCTATGTGGCTGCCTATCAGATATTCGACGGCGTGCAGTGCGTGGCCATCGGCATCATGCGCGGATTTCAGGACGTGCGCATCATACCTCTGATTTCGTTTCTGGCCTATATCGTTCTGAATCTGCCGGTCGGGTATCTGTGCGGATTCGTGTTGGGATTGGGTCCTCAGGGGCTTTACGTCGGCTACATTTTCGGATTGGGAGCTTCGGCGGTATTGCTGACGATGCGGATAAGAAGAAAGGTGAAAAAACAAAAAAAGGCAATTATATCATAACCCCCCCCCTCTCATTTTAGTGAGGGAAAATATTTCTTTTTTTTCATATTTACATTCCCTCCCCTCTCCCCTCCCTTTGCAAAAGGGAGGGGTATCATGG
>JAFLRS010000094.1 GCA_022511355.1 Alistipes sp. | reverse complement strand
CGACTCTGAAAAATTATCTTGATTCGAAGTACGGTCTGTCCAAACGATACAAGGTGTCGGTGGACGGCGTGGTCGAGGGCTGGGATGCCTGCGAGAAGCAGCTGAACAGTTCGAATGTCGCCGGAAAGGACAAGGCGGTGGCGGTTATCCGCAGCCGCGAGAGCCGCGACGAAAAGCAGCGCAGTCTGAAGGCGATGCCGGCCGTATGGAGTTATCTGAAGGGTTCGGTGCTGCCGAAGCTGCGTTATGCCGATGTGGAGTTCGGATACAATCGCGACGAGATAGTGGAGGTCCGCACTCCGGTCCGCAAGCCCAAGCCCGCACAGGAGGCTCGACCCGTTGCCGTGGCCAATACTCAGCGTTGTGCGTGCTGCGGCAGGGATGTTACCGACAATGTGATAGTGGTCGAGGATCTCACCAACGGAATGATAGTGATGATGGATGACGCTTATCTCGATTACGATTAGCTGTCGGCCGGATTCGCTGAACGGAAAAAATCCTTCGTCGTATATGACGGAGGATTTTTTTTTATGTTTGCGGAGTATTGCCGAATCGAAAAATGATTATTACCTTTGCGTCAGAAAATAACACAACATAAAATAGTTTAATAAGTATGTCAAGTTTAAGAATCCTCAAAAAGGAGATCGACTACCGTCTCGAAGAGCTGGTGTTCGATTGTGATATGGCGATGTATGTTCAGCCCGCGAAGGAGAACGAGATTTTCGCCGTGATGCAGAAGGGCGTTGAACTGCGCAACGAGTTTTACAAGAAGGCCAACAATCCTGCAGAGCCTCACAATGCGTCGCTTGTGCGCAAGCACTATTCGGCTTTGCGCCGCGAGCTTGACGAGCGTTTCGGCGAGCTTTTCGAGGCTTTGAGCGCAACGAACAAATAGTCGCCGGTCGATTGTCGATTAAAAAAACCTGTCGGAGTAACGACAGGTTTTTTTGTTCAGAGGACTTCGAGTCCGTATCCGACTTTGATTTCGCTCTCGACGGGGGCTATGCGTCGCATCATCTTCAGCGTTCCGCAATACTTTTCGTCGGCTATTTTCACCGAGCGGTGCATTGTCGATTCTTCGTTTTTGTTTCGGCATTCGAGGTCGTAGACTATTCTGAACGAGCGGAAGGTGCTTTGTGCGGAAAGCTCTTCGGTGTCGAGTTCTCCGTACATGGCGATTTCGAATTTCACGGGGTCGATTCTCTGTTTGTCGAGGATGCCCGTTGCCGTTTTGCCGGCGCAGCAGGCCGTTGCATATAGCAGCAACTCTTTGGGGTTCAGGGAGTCGGCGCTTTTCCCGTTAGCCAGTCGGAAGTTGTCTTTGCCGAGACGCTCCACCAGTACTTTCTGTGTCATAATCTTAGGATTTTATTGTTTCATTGTGCGCGAAGCGCAAAAACCGTTCCCCGAAGCGTGTTTTTGAGGGTAAGAGTTATGGAATGTCGCTGAAAAATCTTATCTTTGCACGATATTATACATTGATGAGATATGCGTAAGGTATTGATAATGTTTTTGCTCTTGCTGTCGTCGGTTTCGGTGTCGAAAGCGGCCGTTCCGTCCGACCGTGAGGCAGCCGCCAAGCGCGGCCGCGAACTCTTCGAGTTGGGTCGCTGGAGCGATGCCCGTCAGGAGTTCATAGCGTTTCGCGGTGCGCTTTCGACGAGAGATTATGCCGCTCTCGAACTTGCCGATTACTATTTGGCTCTTTGTTCGGCGGAGCTTGCCCAGCCCGAGACCGAGGAGCGTTTGCGTGCGTTTATCGCACGTTATCCGGCGTCGGTGCGAATCAACGACATTCATTTTGCGTTGGCCGACTGGTTCTGCACCAACGAGGAGTTCGACAAGGCGGGCGAGGAGTTCGCTGCAGTCGATTACAGTCTGCTCAATGCGGAGCGGCGTGCTGAATACGACTTCAAAACGGGATACATCCATTTCCTCGACGGCGATTATGACGAAGCGCGCAAGTTGTTTTCGCGTGTCGATGCCTCGAGTTCGAAGTATGAACATTCACTCTATTACAGTGCCTATATCGACTATACCGACGGCGATTATGCGTCGGCGAAGCGCAAGTTCACGCAGCTGCTCGACAGTGAATCATATGCCAAGCTTGCCCCTTACTATCTGTTGCAGATAGAGTACCATGAGGGCAATTTCCCCTATGTGGTTCGGGTTGGCGAATCGTTGCTCGACGAGTCGTCGGAGGCGCAGCGTGTCGAGTTGCGCAGACTGATTTCCGAATCGGCATTCCGCATGAACAACTATCGCAAGGCGGTCGATGTGATGCGTGCTTACGAGGGTTCGGGCGGCGAGATGGGCCGCGAGGAGAACTACATTTTGGGATATTCGCTCTATCGCATGACCCGTTATACCGAGGCGCGCGAGGCGTTGCGCAAGGTGTGCGGACCTGATGACGAACTTACTCAGAATGCCTCTTATCATCTTGCCGACTGTTATGTCAAGGCGGGCGACAAGGTTGCGGCTGCCGATGCATTCGCTTTGGCGTCGAACGACTCTTTCGATGCCCGCATAGCCGAGGATGCACTCTTCAACTACGGCAAACTGCGTTATGAGTTGGGCGGCGGAAATTTCAACGAGGCGGTGAACGTGCTTACGCGATATATCGAGAATTATCCCGACACCGACCGCACGAACGAGGCTCGCGAGTTGCTGGTGGCGGCCTATTTCAACTCCCGCAATTACGAGAGTGCATATAATGCCATCAAGGCGTTGCCCGACCCCGACAGTTCGATTCTGGCGGCGCTTCAGAAGATAACCTATTTCCGTGCGTTGGAGTCATATTCGCAGGGCGAGCCGTTGCAGGCGCAGCAGCTGCTCGATGAGTCGATTTCCATCGGCATCAGTCCTAAGTACAGTGCTTTGGCTCTTTTCTGGTCGGGCGAGATAGCCTACGGTTCGGGCGATTACGACCGTGCGGCGGAGTATTACAGCCGTTATGTGGACCGTGCCCCGAAGAGCGAGCGCGAATACAAACTGGCTCTCTACAATTTGGGATATTCGAACTTTTCGACGGGCAATATTGCATCGGCGCGCAGCAATTTCGCATCGTTCCTCAAGTTGTGGCCGCAGCAGGACCGTTATCGTGCCGACGCATTGAACCGTCGCGGCGATACCGAGTATGCATCGCGCGAGTATGCGGTTGCGGCCAAGACCTATTCCGATGCCGCGGCTGTGGGCACGGTGGAGCGTTATTATGCGCAGTATCAGCGGGCTTTGGCTTTGGGCATGGCGGGTCGTGCCGACGAGAAGATTCAGCTTTTGAAGTCGATTGTCGAGGCCGACCGCGGCGATTATGCCGACGATGCGGCTTACGAGTTGGGCCATACCTACATCACGCGCGAGCAGTACCGCGACGGAGCTGTAGTTTTGGCGTCGTTTGTCGAGCGTTATCCCAATTCGCCCGAATATACATCGGCGCTGCTAGACCTCGGACTTGCCTATCTCAATATGGGCGACAGCGACAATGCGCTGCTTTATTACTCCGAGGCTGTGGCGAAAGACCCCAATACGGCTGCCGCCCGCGATGCTTTGCGCAGTATTCGCGAGATATATGTCGATAGGGGAGATGTCGATGCCTATTTCGAGTATGCGGCGGCTGCGGGTGTCGAGGGCGACATGAGCAACGTGGCCCGCGACTCGCTGACTTTCGAATCGTTGCAGAAGATATATGTTGCCGGCCGCACGCGCGATGCGATTGCGCCCATGGAGAACTATTTGGCGCAGTTCCCGAAGGGCTATCACCGCACCGATGTGTTGTTCTATCTGAGTGACTGTCATTTGCGCAACGGCGATTCCGACAAGGCGATAGAGCCTTTGCGGGCGTTGGCGGATGCGCCTGCCAACAAATATACGCTTCGGGTTCTCGACAAGCTTTCGCAGCTGGCCTATTCGAAGGGTATGTATGCGGTTTCGGCGGATGCATACCGTCGTTTGTATGAGACGGAGAGTTCGGTTCAGGCCCGCAACGATGCGATGACGGGTTATGTTCGTTCGGTATTGTCGTCAGGCGAGCCGGAGAGCATATCGGGTATGGCCGATTACGTGGCATCTCAGAGCGATGCCGGTCCGACGGCGCTTCGCGAGTCGCGCTATGCCAAGATGAAGATACTTCTTTCGAGCGGCGACGAGTCGGGAGCCATGGAGTTGTGCCGATTGCTGGCTGACGACGTCCGCTATGCGGAGGGTGCCGAGGCGGCATATCTGCTTATCGAGTCGGACTACCGTGGCGGTCGTTTTGAGGCGGTCGAGACGGCTGTGGATGCGTTTGCGGAGCGCAACACTTCGCAAGCATACTGGTTGGGCAAGGCCTTTTTGGTGCTGGGCGACGTTTACAGGTCGCGCGGCGATATGTTCCAGGCACGTGCGACATACCAGAGCATTGTAGACGGATATTCGATAGCCGACGACGGCATTATTGCCGAGGCTAAGGAGAGAATACGCAATTTGAATTGATGAAGAGTATGAAGACAAGATATATTATAGCGGCTGCGGCATTGTGGCTTATGCCGGTTGCGGTTACGGCTCAGGTAGACAAGCGAGTGGAGGTGACCAAGGAGTATACGCCGGTGGTTTCGGGGGCGTTGAAGCTTCCGATAGCGCCTGATATGGCCGATACGGTGACGATGAAGCCCGATATCGACTATTCGATTACGCCGTTGATGTACTCTACGGAGTTGGTTACGGTACACAATTTCAAGCCTTCGACGCTGACTTATTGGGATTTCAACCGTCCGACGAACTTCTATTTGAAGTTGGGTGCGGGATATCCGGTCAATACGGTGGCCGATTTTTATATGTCGTCGCATAATACCCGTACCGGGTATATTATGGCTGCGGCGAATCATTACGGTGAGTTCGGCAAGCAGCGGAACTATTTCGACGGTGATGGTAAGCGTAATATTCTGAAGGCGAACACTACGGGCAAGGTTGCGGGCGGACTCTATCTGGGCAAGCATATGTTCGAGGGCGAGTTGGCTTATGACAGCAGGGTAGGCAACCGTTACGGAGCTCCGGCGGCGTTTGCCGACAGGTCGTATAAGGCCGAGTACGAGGATTTCAGATTGAATTTGCGTGTGGGCGACGATTTCGTTGATTTGTCGCGCATCAATTTCGATGTTTCGCTGTTCGGCGATTTTTATCATGACAAGTCCGATTTGTTGCGGTCGGCGAAGCTTCAGCAGTTCGATTTCGGAGGCGGGGTGCGTGTTGCCCGCCGTTTCGACCGTCACTATGTGGAGGCGGTTGCCGATTATCGCGGTTCGCGCGGAATCAAGGATTTGCACTATACGGGCAATACTTTGCGTGCGGGGGTCCGTTACGGATACCGTGCGGCGATTATCGACCTGCTTGTGGGTGGCGATTATTGCTGTTATAGCGATTATTACTATGATATATGTTCGAAAAAGTATCATCACGCTTTTCTGCCCGATATACGTTTGTTGCTCGATGTTACCAACAACGAAGCTGTTACGCCGTTTGTGGAGTTCGACGGCAAGCTGATTAACAACGATTGTTTTTCGCTGGCGCGTTCTTCGGTCTATTATGATTATGATGCAGCGTCGCATTTGCCTTCGACTTTGAGATATGAATTGCGCGGCGGTATTTTCGGAAAGTTCGGCCGCGGCCGATTCGGATACCGTGCATGGGCGGGCTTTGCATTTTCCGACGGGGCGTTGTATCGTTACATTTATAATTATGAATGGATGCGTGCTGTTGCCGCTGGTCAGGAGGTTGTGTCGGTTAATGCCGAATTGGAGTGGCATCCGCTGGACGGTCTGACGGTTGGAGCGGGAGTTTCGGCCCGATTCATCAGCAACCACGCGAAGCTTTTGGATGTAAGGATGGCCGATGCCGAATCGCCCATCGACGGCTGGCTGCGCGGGCGCTATACCCATAAGAAATTTTCGGTAGGAGCGTCGGTATTTGTGAGCGGAGCTTCGAAGTGGACGAGTTATGTCGAGGGAGGCACGCCTAAGAATGTGCGTATGCCGTGGTATGCGGATATAGGAGTCGATTTCGAATGGAAGCTGAAGGAGGATTGGCGTTTGTTCGTCGAGGGTTCGAATTTGGCTAATATGCAGATTTACCGCATAGCTTATTATCGTGAGCAGGGTATCCGCTGCACGGCGGGTATCAAGTTCATATTCTGATGCCTTGCTGCCGTATCGGTTTATTGCAAAGGTATGCCAAGACCTCATCTGTAGATATTGGGAATCGTCCGCGCTTTTTGTTGGTTAAACTTGGAAATTATTTAACTAAAATACACTATGAAAAAACTACTGACAACCATTGTATTCGCCGCGACGGCATTATGTGGATATGCGGCAGCTCCGCAGGCTGTATCGCCGC
>JAFLRS010000093.1 GCA_022511355.1 Alistipes sp. | reverse complement strand
GCCTTGCACAGA
This sequence comes from Alistipes sp., assembly GCA_022511355.1. Classification (GTDB taxonomy): domain Bacteria; phylum Bacteroidota; class Bacteroidia; order Bacteroidales; family Rikenellaceae; genus Alistipes. The sequence continues at coordinate 6,390 of JAFLRS010000093.1, read as the reverse complement.
CGCACGCCGTCGATAATCGAAGCGTGGTTGAGCGCATCGGAGATGATGGCATCCTGTTCGGTGAAGAGGGGTTCGAAGACGCCGCCGTTGGCATCGAAGCAGGCCGCATAGAGGATGGTGTCCTCGGTGCCGAAGTAGTCGGCGATGGCCTTTTCCAACTCTTTGTGGATGTCCTGACAACCGCAGATGAACCGAACCGACGACATTCCGAATCCGCGTTCGTCCATGGCGCGTTTCGCAGCCTCGATGAGTCGGGGATTGTCCGAGAGACCGAGATAGTTGTTGGCGCAGAAGTTGAGTACTTCGCGTCCCGCGACCTCGATTGCCGCCCGCTGAGCCGATTCGATTACGCGTTCCTTTTTGTAGAGTCCTGCATCGGCGATGGCCTGCAACTCCGACTGCAGATGCTGTTTGAAGTTTCCGTACATATGAGGTAAAGTTTTTTTGAGATTGCACTCTCTATCGTGACGCAAATATAACCATTTTAATCCATATTCTCCACAAAATTCCGCATTCTGCCTCTTTTGAGCTTTTTTTGCTACCTTTGTATCGCGGAATGTATGCGCTTCCGGCCGAACGGACCATTCAAAACAAGGAGCAGTTATGCAAAAACACAGCAGCCGGCGGGACCGCATGAAAGGTCTCTTTTCAAGATTTCTCAGAAACCGATTCTCGCTCGAAGAGGACAAGGCTCCGCGCGACGAGGTGGCCGCCTCAATCTCCAAAGGAGTGGAGTTCCGCGGCGTAAATCTGTGGATTCTCATCTTCGCCACCATGACCGCCTCGCTCGGACTCAATGTCAATTCGCCGGCCGTAATCATCGGAGCCATGCTCATTTCGCCAATCATGGGCCCCATCATCGGAGCGGGACTGGCTTTGGGCATCAACGACTTCGACCTGCTCAAAAAGTCGCTGCGCAACTTCGCGCTCATGATGACCGTCGCCATGGTCGCCTCCACGCTCTACTTCCTCATCTCGCCGCTGTCGGCCAACAGCTCCGAACTCCTCGCACGAACCACTCCCACAGCCTACGACGTGCTGATTGCACTCTTCGGCGGCATGGCAGGCATGGTCGCACAGTCGCGTCGCGACAAATCCTCAACCGTAATCCCCGGAGTCGCCATCGCCACCGCACTCATACCGCCGCTCTGCACCGCCGGTTTCGGAATAGCCACATGGCAGCTGCGCTTCTTCATCGGAGCGTTGTATCTGTTCCTCATCAACTCGGTATTCATCGCCATGGCCTCCTACATCATCGTGCGCCTGCTCAAATACCAACAGGTAGTTCTCGTGGACAAGGCCCGCCAACGTCGGCGCAACGCTGTCATGGCGGCAATCATGCTGGTGGTCTTCATTCCGAGCGTAATCATCGGACTGCGCATGGTGCATATATCGCTCTTCGAAGCCAAAGCCGACCGTTTCGTCTCGCAGGTCTTCAACTTCCCGCAGACCCGCGTAATCGAAAAGACGACCTCATTCGGCCGAGGCAAGGAGCCGTCGCGGATAGAACTTCTGCTGGTGGGCGAGACTCTCGACGAATCGGTGATAGAGAACGCCCGCACACAGCTGGACAACTACGGGCTGGAGTCGTCCGAACTGGTGGTGCGTCAGGCCGGCAGCTCCGACAGAGTGGACATAATTTCGCTCCAGCACAGCTACGCCGAACTGATTGCCGAAAAGAACCGGCGCATCGACCGCATGAGCGCCCAACTGGAACACTACCGGCTCTACGATACGGGCATCGAAGGCATTTCGCGCGAAGCGGGGGTGGTGATACCCAATCTGGGCAGTATGTCGCTCACCAAAGGGGTTTCGTTCGACAGTCGGGGCGCGGCTCTCGACACGCTTCTCATCTGCGTATTCTCGCCCGCCGACCCCTCGCTCGACGTGGACCGCGAAACCTTTACGGAGTGGCTCCGGATAAGAACCGGCATCGACAAAGTGAAACTCTTCGTCGAAACAGAATCCCGATAAACTCCGTTTCAGACCCGCACCGACAGCTTCGGCACACTCTTTTTTGCCGCATTCGTTTTTTTTCGTAACTTTGCAAGTTAATGAACAGCTAACGCTACCCATGCTCGAAAAACTTGCAAAACAGACAGCTGTATACGGCATAAGCACCATACTCGGACGTTTTCTGAGTTATCTGCTTACGCCCATCTACACCTACATCTTCGGAAAGGCCGAATACGGAATCGTCACCGACATATATGCCCTTATTCCCTTCGCGCTGGTGGTCCTCAACCTCGGCATGGAGTCGGGCTACTTCCGCTTCGCAGGCAAGGCCGAAGCGGCAGGCGGCGATGTCGCGGCGGCAAAACGACGACTCTTCGCAACCACGTGGGGCATAACTTCGCTCGCGGCAGTACTCTTCTTCGTCGTCATAACCCTGCTGCGTATGCCCGTGGCAAGAGTCATGGGTCCCGTCTACGAACAAAATCCCCTCTACATAGTCATAGTGGCCGCAATCGTAATGTTCGACGTGTCGTGCTGCATCCCCTTCTCGCGTCTGCGCGAAGAGGGTCGGGCAATGCGCTTCGTGGCTCTCAAACTCTTCAACATCGTGCTGCAGGTGGTACTCGCACTGGCCTTCTACGCGGCAGGTCTGTTCGACACCCCCTTCGGAGTGGGATGGGTCATAGTCGCCAACCTCACGGCAAGCATAGCCACCTGGATTGCCGTTCTGGCAGCCACCGAACCCGTATTCCCCCGCATCGACCCCAAAGTGCTGGCAGCCATATTCGTATATTCGCTGCCGCTGCTCATAAGCGGCATTGCGGGCACGGCCAACGAACTGATAGACCGACAACTGATAAAATACCTCGTGCCCGAAGATTCGATGGCCGAACTCGGCGTATACGGAGCCATAGCCAAAATTGCGGTGGTGATGACCCTCTTCACGCAGATGTACCGCTTTGCGGCCGAACCCTTCTTCCTCTCGAACTTCCGCAAGGAGGATTTCCTCGAGATGAACGCCGCAGCCATGAAGTATTACGTAATAGTCTCGATGGGGATATTCATCGGCATCGGACTCTTCAAGGATTTGTTCGCCCTCATCGTGGGACCCGATTTCCGTCAGGGCATCTACATCCTGCCGCTGATTCTCGGAGCCAACGTACTCGCCGGAATATGGCTCAATCTGTCGTTCTGGTACAAACGCGAAGAGCGTACGTCGCTGGCGTTGTGGGTGACATTTTCGGGTCTGGCGGCGGCCATAGCGGCAGGAACGCTGCTTATTCCGCGCTACGGATACTACGGAGCGGCTTGGGGACGTTTGATTTCGGAGGCGGTGATGGTGGCCGTGAGCCTCGCACTCAACCGGCTGCTCTATCCCACCCCCTACGATTTGCGCGGCATCGCGCTCTATATGCTGCTGGGCACGGCAATCTACTTCTTCGGGGCGGTGACGGTGCCCCAATACCTCCACGGAGTGTGGATGTATGCCTCCTATGCAGTGCTGCTCGCCATGTTCGGGGCGCTGGCGGTGTGGCGCGAAAAGATAGATGTACGCGGACTGATGCTCAGTCTGCGCAAAACGGTTTTGCGACGATAAAAAACGCTTTGATATGAGATTCTGCGACATAACGGGACAGGAGGAACTGAAACGCAAATTAGCCGAAGCCATAGATGCCGGCCGCATAAGTCATGCTCAACTCTTTACGGGCATGGCGGGTGCGGGTACGCTGCCGTTGGCCATAGCCTACGTACAGTACCTCAACTGCCGCAACCGTCGCGGCGGAGATGCCTGCGGCGAGTGTCCCGACTGCCGTCAGATAGAGAATCTCGCCCATCCCGACCTCCATTTCGTGTTTCCGGTGAACAAACAGGGCAAAAAGTCGGGCGAAGTGGTGCTGAGCGACGATTTCCTGCCGCTGTGGCGTTCCGCCGTCGCCGAAACGGGCGGATATTTCACTCTGCAGGAGTGGTTCGAACGCCTCGATTTGGGCAAGACCCTCAAAGGCATAATTTCGGCCAAAGAGGCCGACGAAATAATACGCAAACTGTCGTTCAAGAGCTTCGAGGCCGAATACAAAAGCGTGATTGTGTGGATGCCCGAAACCATGAACGAAGAGGCCGCCAACAAGATATTGAAGATTCTGGAGGAGCCGTGGGAGAAGACGCTCTTTCTGTTGGTGTCGGAACGCGGAGACCTGCTGCTGCAGACGATTCGTTCGCGCACGCAGGAGGTGGCGGTTCCGCGACTCTCGCCCGCAACGCTCGAGGCTGCGGCTGCGGCTGCGGGCGTGAGCGACCCTCACAAGGCACGCACCTTCGCACGACTGGCCGAGGGCGATCTGACAGCGTTGCGTCATCTGTCGGAGGGCACCGCCGACGAACGCCGCAGCGACAATTTCGCACTCTTCCGCGAACTGATGCGTTACAGCTACAACGACCGTCATCTCGAACTCCTCAATTGGGCCGAAGAGGCCGCAGCCCTCACGCGCGAACGCCAACTGTCGCTCTTCGACGATTCGGCACGACTGCTGCGCGACAGCTTCATTCTGCACGCCGGAGCCGCCGATGCCGTTTACCTCTACGGCGAAGAGGAGGAGTTCTGCCGCAAATTCGCCCCCTTCATCGGCGCACGCAACATCGAACCCATAATAGCCGAAACGGAAACCGCCAAAATGCAGATTGCACGCAACGGCAACCCCAAAATAGTATTCACCCACTTCGCGCTGGCCGTCAGCAAGATGATAAAACGATTGCAGTAATGGCACGGGCGTGGTTGATAACGGGCGGCAATTCGGGCGATGTCGCGAAGCGTTTGGCAGAAGCCTTGCGGATGATAGCGTCGGAGGCGGGACGCATCGCGGCATATTCGTCGGTCCGCAGCTCCGAAGCGTGGGGCTTCAGTTCGGAACCCTTTCTGAATCAGGCCGTGGAGATTGAAACCGCACTGACCCCCGAAGCTCTGCTGGAGCGTCTGCAGGCCATAGAACAGGCTCTCGGACGCGACCGCAATGCCGAACGGCACGAAAAAGAACGGACAGGCCAGCGTTACGCCTCGCGACCCGTCGATATCGACATTCTCTTCTACGACGACGAGATTATCGAGACTCCGCGGCTCACGATTCCGCATCCGGCAATCGGCGAGAGGGCTTTCGTGCTGGAACCTTTGGCCGAAATAGCTCCGCACAAGGTCCACCCCCTGACGGGACTCACCGTGGAGCAGACCGCACAACGACTCAAAAACCGGAAACTATGAAACGCACAGCCATATTGATGATTGCGGCGGCCGCGGCGATGATGCTCGCCGGCTGCTTCAAGAAGGTGAGCCACGACACGGTATTCATCATACAGCCCAACCTGCAGGAGGAGTCGGGTCAGACCCTGATGCCGGTGGCCGAAGGCTGCGAAGCACGTGCATGGTTCAAACGCACGGCGAAGTGGTCGGTGGCCTCCTACGACGACGCCCTCGCCAACATCCTCACCGACACCGAAAACGGCAACACCGAATCCGCCGAACCCGATGCCCTCTCCGAACCGTGGGAAGACTACGGCGTGAGCGGATTGCTGCGCATAGCCACCGAATCGTCGTCGGTGCTGCTCGTGGTGCTGTACCCCGAAGAACGAATGTTCGCATGGAGAGTCTACAAAACAGCCGAAAATCTCTCGCCCGTCAATCTCAAATTCCAATTCCGGCCGTGGAGGTACAAGTACGACGCGCAATCCAACGCCTATCGCGACGGCGACTGGAATGTCGATTTCGCACCACGTACAGCTCCGCCCGCCGACAACGACAATACCGAAGACAATGAATAAGCGAATCTGCATACGGACTCTGGCCGCTCTGCTGGCCGCTGCGGGGTGCTTCTGCCGCTGCGCAAGCATCATGTCGCCCGAAGGCGGTCCGCGCGACACCATCCCCCCCGTAATCGTGAACATGACCCCCGACAACTTCACGACCGACTTCAAAGGCAACCGCATCTATATCGAATTCGACGAATTCGTGCAGCTCCGCGACCAAAACAAAGAGTTCTTTACCTCTCCCGCCATGAAGAAAAAACCCACCCTCGCCATCAAAGGCAAAGGTGTCTCCATTCTTCTGCGCGACACGCTGCTCGAAAATACCACCTACGCCCTCAACTTCGGCAGCACCATACGCGACAACAACGAAGGCAATCCGCTCAATTCGATGCGCTATGTCTTCTCGACAGGCCCCGAAATCGATTCGCTCATGTGTTCGGGCTACACCGCCGACGCCTACAAAGCCGATTCGGTGAGCAAAACCTTCATCTGGTTCTTCCCAGCCGACAGTCTGCCCGATACCCCGGGATACGACTCCACCATGTTCAACCACAAACCCGCCGTAATAGCACGGGCCGAAAACAACGGCATATTCATCGCCCAAAACCTCAAACCCATCCCCTATCGCGTATACGCCTA
>JAFLRS010000092.1 GCA_022511355.1 Alistipes sp. | reverse complement strand
TCAACCCGAAACCGACGAGGTTACATCGCATCACAAATACATAGTCGGCGGTAATGTAAACTTCTTTCAGGGCAGCAGCCGAATTTCGCTGCTCGGTCTGTTCAACAACATCAACCAGCAGAACTTCTCGTTCGAAGATATTCTCGGCGTAAGCGGAGGCGGTGGTGGCGGAGGACGCGGAGTTGGTCAGTATATGGTGCGTCCGCAAAACGGCGTCGCATCGGTAAATGCACTCGGACTCAACTATTCCGACGCATGGGGCAAGAAAGACCAGGTAAAGTTCCAGGGAAGCTATTTCTTCAATAATACGCGCACCAAAAACCTATCGCGCAGCGAAAAGTGGGATGAGGCCATGGATATGGGCAACGACATCTTTACGCCCGTAGATACGCTCTACAGGAGCGGCTACTCCAATACGCCGAACAACAACCATCGTCTCAATGCGCGTCTCGACTGGACAATCTCGGAGAATCATTCGCTCATGTCGCGAACCGGATTCAGCTATCAGGACAACAGCCCCTACTCCCGTTCGACGGGTTATCAGTTCGGTACCAGCGGTCTGCGTTACAACGAAGATTACGGCAGCACCAAATCGAAAGGCTGGAACTTCAACGAATTCCTTCAGTATCGTGTTCGTCTCGGCAAGGCGGGACGCACCATGACGGTGGACGGCAGCTTCCGTTACAGCGACAATTCGAGCCGACGCAACATCTCCTCGAACAACGCCGACCCGTTGGAGTACGGCTCGGAGGATTACGACGATTATCGCGAGCAACTCGGCCAAGACGGCCGCGGCAACATTCCCGATGTTACCGATTCGCCGCTCTACGACCCGATATTCCAATATATAACCGCTCCGTCGCGCACCTACAACGTCCGCGGAAGCGTAATGTACAACGAACCGCTGGGCAAATATTTCCAGTTGAGCATTTCGTACCGTCTGGGCTATCAAAATTCGAATCGCGACCAGCAGGGATTCTACACCGACAACAATTTCAAAATCGACAGGCCCAATCCCGAAATGACCAACGCCTACCAGAGCGGCTACTGGACCCACAACGTAGGCCCCGGCATCCGCTATTCGAAGGACAAGAACACCTTCGTGGCAAACGTCTCCTACCAGCGTTCGTCGCTCAGCGGAAGCGTAATGGGAGGTCAGAGTACCGAAATAAAGAAGAATTTCAACAACGTACTCTACTTCGCGATGGCAAACTATGCATTCAACCGCGAAAATACGATACGTCTATTCTTCCGCTCTTCGACCAACGCTCCCTCCGTAGGACAGCTGCAGGATATATACGACGTATCGACGCCGCAGTATCTGAGCGTGGGTAATAAAGATCTTAATCCCGCGTTCAACCACTCGATAAACTTCCATTACATCAATTCGAACGTGGAGAAGGGACGAACCTTCATGTGGATGTTCATGATGAACCATCAGCAGAACTACATATCCTCCTCGACGTGGTACAACCGGAACGGAGTCACCGATGTGGATGTAAACGGCGTAACCTATCATCCGCAGCGCGTAACCTCATACGAGAATATGGACGGATACTGGTTCCTCCGCACGCACGTAAGTTTGGGTCTGCCCCTCTCGTTCATGAAGTGCAACCTTAACATCATGGCCGGCGTAAATTACAACATCGTTCCCTCGGCTATTTACGAGTCGTTCGAAAAGATGCAGCAGCACATATTTACCACCAACAAGGCCAAAAACATAGGTTACGACCTCAATGTCACGTTGGGCAGCAACATCTCGGAAAATATCGACTTCACGCTGTCGTGGAGCGGAGGCTACAATCAGGCATGGAACACCGCGGCACAGAACGGCAGCGGCAAGAACAATTATTTCAACCACACGGCTTCGGGTGCATTGAAATGGGTGTTCTGGAAGGGATTCACCTTTACGGCGAACTGCTCCTATGTGCAATACATCGGATTCACGAACGACTACAACGAAAGTTACGTACTCTGCAATCTCTACCTCGGCAAGAAGATTTTCAAAAATCAGTTGGGCGAGATTCAGGTTGGCGTGAACGACGTGGCCAATCAAAATACGGCATTCGCACGCTCTACCGGCTCGGGATACACCCAGAACTCATGGAACAGCGTAATAGGCCGCTATTACAGCGTGCAGTTCGTATACAATCTGCGTCACTTCGGCAAGAAAGGCTCCACCAGCACCAAAGATTACGACTATAACGAGTCGTCGGGTGCCGTTGGCATGGGCCGCAGCGGAGGTCAGCGACCGATGGGCCCTCCTCCGGGAATGAGATAATAGCACACGATTTACAGAACCGGCTTTGCAAAATTGTAAGGCCGGTTTCGTTTATCGCAAAAAGTTGCTTATATTTGCCATACGAATACCAAAACAAATTTGCCTATGGTAATATAATGATTATGATTTAGTTTTTCCCGAGTGCCGTGCGACATCCGGCACAAAACATATAAAAAGCGCATCGGCTTTTCTTCTTACGCGTGAAATTGGACACTTCATCGATTAAGTAAGGAATTAAAGTTGATGCTCGCGTTGTTTTCAACGTGGGCATTTTCTATTATCTTACTTAAAGGTTGTCCAATACCTCACGCGTGGATAAAGAAATTTGTCCACGCTCTTTTTATATGAATGCAACTGACAACAAACTCAAAAAAAACAACAAAACAAAATGAAAAAACATCTGTTACTTGCAGCGGCATTCCTTACTGCCGTATCATTCATCGCCTGCGACAATGAGACCGAAAACGGCGATAACAACAACGACAACAACAATGCAACCCTCCCCTCGAATGTGAAGAGTGTCAAGCGGCTCAAACACACCTATGAGAGTTTTGGACATAGTACTACCAACACTTTCCGCTTCGAATACGACTCTCAGAACCGCATAAGCAAGGCCGAATGGTGGGGCGGAGATGCCGAGTTCGCCTACAACGGAAAGAGGCTCACGATCACCTATCCTGATTATCAAGGCGAAGGTCCAGTCGTTATGGAGCTTAACGACGACGGATTCGTAACCGATTTCGAATATCTTTACGACGTCAATGAGAATATAGTCGGCAACGTCCACTGCAGCTACAATAACGGTTATTTCACAAGCGTTTCTGCCGGTATCGGCGGTGACAACGGTGCGATACTCCATTTCGAATGGAATGACGGTCTGCTTACATCCGTCAATAACAGAAGAACCTTAGGCAATGAGAGCGATATTCCCGAAACTGAATATACGTTCGTTTATGACGAAACCGCACCTGACGTTACACCGATAAACATAGACATTTTGCACTCCTTCTTCGACCCGACTGATTTCAACGAAGCTCTGCCCATAGGGACATTCGGATTCTTCGGCCGACAGAGCCGCCTCTATCCCGTAAAAGTATCCCGGATATGGAGAAGAGACGGCGAGTTGGATTACGAAAGCACTCAAGAGATATTCTGCGAATTCAATCCCGACGGAACGCCATCCAAAATCGAGATAGTAAATGGGGCGGATGACGAAAGTTTTATCTACGAATTCTTCTATTAGTTGCCCGCACGACAAAAAACAGCAGCGAGAGAAATCCCGCTGCTGTTTTTTATCGAATCGCGCTGACCTACATTCTGTCGGGGACATCGATTCCCAAAAGGAACATCGCCGACTTCAATGTGCGGGCCACGGTTGCGGCCAACCGCACGCGCATGGCACAAACAGCCGGATTCTCCTCGCGCAGAATCGAATGGTCGTGATAGTAGCCGTTGAATCGCTTCGCAAGGTCGTAGGCGTAATTCGCAATAATCGAGGGTGCGAAATTTTCGCTCGCCGATGCAACCGCAGCAGGATAATCGCATAGCATCTTTATCAATTCGACTTCTGCCGGAATTATGGCGTCGCATACAAGCGAGGTATCGATGCCTGCCTCGGCCGCTTTGCGCATAATCGAACATATACGGGCATGGGTGTACTGAATGAACGGACCCGTATTGCCGTTGAAGTCGATGGATTCGCGCGGGTCGAAAAGCATCGTCTTCTTCGGATCGACCTTCAGAATGAAGTATTTGAGAGCGCCGAGACCGACCATTGCAGAAACTGCATCGGCCTCCTCTGCCGAACAACCGTCGAGTTTTCCCAGTTCGGCCGACATATCGCGTGCCGTCCGAATCATATCGGCAATCAAGTCGTCGGCATCCACTACCGTACCCTCGCGCGATTTCATCTTGCCTTCGGGCAGTTCGACCATTCCGTATGACAGATGATAGATATTGTCGCTCCAGTCATAACCCAACTTCTTGAGAATGAGTTTCAGCACTTGGAAGTGGTAGTTCTGCTCATTGCCGACGACATATATCATGTCGTCGAGACGGTTGTCCTCGAACCGGCGAAATGCCGTGCCCAAATCCTGCGTAATATAGACCGAAGTGCCGTCGCCGCGCAACAGCAGTTTCTGGTCGAGACCGTCGGCCGTAAGGTCAATCCATACCGAATTGTCATCCTTGCGGAAGAATACCCCTTTGGCGAGGCCCTCCTCCACTATGCTCTTGCCCAGAAGATAGGTTTGCGATTCGTAGTATACTTTGTCGAAATCGACACCCATGGCCTTGTAGGTCACGTCGAAACCCTCGTATACCCAGCCGTTCATCTTCTCCCAAAGGGCATAGGTTTCAGGCTCTTTGGCCTCCCACTTGCGCAGCATGGCCTGAGCTTCGAGCATTATCGGGGCGTTTTTCTTTGCCTCCTCTTCGCTTTTGCCTGCGGCCATAAGCTCTTTTATCTGCTCTTTGTAGTGTTTATCGAACTCGACATAGTATTTTCCCACGAGGTGGTCGCCCTTCATACCCGACGATTCGGGAGTTTCGCCGTTGCCGTAGAGTTTCCATGCGAGCATCGATTTGCAGATGTGTATTCCTCTGTCATTCACCAAATTGGCCTTGATGACATGATGTCCGGCTGCATCCAGAATACGGGCCACCGAATATCCGAGCAGATTGTTGCGGATATGTCCCAAATGAAGCGGTTTGTTCGTATTGGGCGACGAATACTCTATCATGACGGTGCGCCCTGTGGAGGGATGGCGTCCGTAGTCCGATTGTGAGTATATCTCATCGAATCGTCCGCCCCAGAATCGGGCATCGAGCGAGATGTTCAGAAATCCTTTCACGACATTGCAGGATGCCACTTCGGCGTTATCGGCCTTCAGACGCGCGCCTATCTCTTCGGCGGTAGCTTCGGGGGATTTGCGGCTTCGTCGCAGCAGCGGGAATACGACTAACGTATAATCGCCTTCGAACTCCTTGCGGGTCTTCTGAATCTGCAACTGCTCGCCCTCGAGCTTTCCGTAGAGAGCTTCGACCGCACGAACGGCCATATCATGGATAAAGTTCTCGATATTCATTGTATATGATATTAAATTCGATGCAAATATAGCTATTTTTCCCGCTTGTTGTGCAATTTTGGCTATCTTTGCGGTCGCAATGAAGATAGCCGACATAGAATTTCCCGACAAAGCGGTATTCCTCGCACCCATGGAGGATGTGACCGATCCGTCATTTCGGCATATGTGCAAGAAGTTCGGCGCCGATGCCGTATACACCGAGTTCATATCGTCGGACGGATTGATACGCGATGCGGCCAAATCGTTGGCCAAACTGCGTATCGACGACGCAGAACGCCCTGTGGGAATTCAGATATACGGACATCTTATCGAACCTATGGTCGAGGCGGCAAAAATAGCCGAAGCGGCTCATCCCGATATGATAGATATAAATTTCGGCTGCCCCATGAAGAAGATTGCGGGACGGGGAGCCGGTTCGGGCATGATGCGCGATGTGCCGCTCATGGTCGAGATGACCCGTCGGATTGTCGAAGCGGTGAAGCTGCCGGTGACGGTCAAGACCCGTTTGGGCTGGGACGACGACAATAAAAATATCGAGGAGATAGCTTTGCGGTTGCAGGATGCGGGCATTGCGGCCTTAACGATTCACGGACGCACCCGAGCGCAACTCTACAAGGGCGAAGCCGACTGGACGCTTATAGGCAAGGTTAAGAACAATCCGCTGATTAAGATTCCGATTATAGGCAACGGCGATGTCGATTCGGGCGAGAAGGCGCGTGAGATGTTCGACCGCTACGGGGTGGACGGCATAATGATAGGACGCGCCACCTACGGACGTCCGTGGATATTCCGCGAGGTCAAGCACTTTTTGCAGACCGGCGAAGCATTGCCGCAGCCGACGGTAGCCGAACGCGTTGCCATAGCGACCGAGCATCTTGCGAAATCGATTGAGATTAAGGGCGAGCGTGTCGGCATTCTGGAGATGCGCCGACATTTGACGAACTATTTCAAAGGTCTGCCCGATTTCAAGGAGACGCGCATGAAGTTGGTGACGCTCAACGACCCTGCCGAGCTGTTTGCGACGATTGCCTCAATCGCCGACCGCTGGGGCGACTGCGACACTTCGGCCGCAGTACCTCCCCCGCTGTCGCACGATATTTAAGTTAGGGCAAACGTCTCCAAATTTGAGTTTCCGACAATCTGCC
>JAFLRS010000091.1 GCA_022511355.1 Alistipes sp. | reverse complement strand
ATTCGCCGTCGAATTGCTCCTGTGCGCTTTTAAGTTCGGCCGGCGACAGATATGACGAATGAGGGTCGAGCTCTTCGAGCATACCGATTACGGCCTTCTCGACCAGAGGAGCCATGTCGGTGCGATCGACATACAAATTGTTCAGATAGTTGAACACGCTCAACAGCTTGCGCTGCTGTTGGAGGTTGTCGTATCGGTGCCGGAGTTCCTTTTCGGCGTTGCGCAACGAATCGGAAACCGCCTGCTGTGCGTCAGCAGGCAGAATCCACAGCACGGCTGCAAGCAGTGCCGTCAGTCGCAGCGTCCGGATGTTCAACCTCATTTGACGGATGTCGCTAATTGCGTGCGGTGAAGAACTGCGCGATGGCGTCGAACTCCACTTGAGTCTGTTCTCCCGAACGCATATCCTTTACGGTTGCGCATCGGGTTTCGAGTTCGCGGCTGCCGATTATCACCACATAGGGGATGTTGCGACGGTCGGCATACTCCATTTGCTTCTTCATCTTTCCGTTTTCGGGATAAATTTCGGCGGCTGTTCCGTTTTTGCGGATCTGCGAGAGCAGACGCAGCGACGCCGACTCCTCTTCGGCACCGAGATTGGCGAAGAGTACGAAGGTCGAGCAGTCCACATTTTCGGGAAACAGTTCGAGTCCCGTCATTACGTCGTAGATGCGGTCTGCCCCGAACGATATGCCCACGCCCGAGACGTCGGGCAGTCCGAATATGCCGGTAAGATTGTCGTAACGTCCTCCTCCGCAAATCGAACCTATGGCGTAGTCGCGTGCCTTAACCTCGAAAATGGCTCCCGTGTAGTAGTTGAGACCGCGGGCGAGCGAGAGATCGAGTTCCACCTCTATGGTTACTCCCGCACGCTCTATGTATCCGAACAGAGTGCGCATTTCGGCTATTCCGGCCATGCCGGTCTCCGACGATGCAAGAATCTGCGACAGCTTGTCGAGTTTTTCGGCGTTGGTGCCGGTCAGCTCCAGAATAGGCTGCAATGCCGCAACGGCCGTGTCGTCGAGTCCGCGTTCGCGCAGTTCGGCATTCACGTTGTCGAGTCCTATCTTTTCGAGCTTGTCGATTGCCACCGTTATGTCGGTCATTTTGTCGGCGTGACCGATGGTTTCGGCTATGCCGTAGAGAATCTTCCGGTTGTTGATTTTGAGCGTAACGGCTATTCCGAGTTTGCCGAATACTGACTCCACGATTTCGACCAGTTCGGCTTCGTTGAGCAGCGAACGCGAACCTATAACATCCACATCGCACTGATAGAACTCACGATAACGTCCTTTTTGCGGACGGTCGGCACGCCATACCGGCTGAATCTGGAATCGCTTGAAGGGGAATACTATTTCGTTCTGATGCTGCACCACGTAGCGTGCGAACGGAACGGTAAGGTCGTAACGCAACCCCTTTTCGCAGATTTTCGAGGCGTTGCGCATCTCCTCCTGCGAGAGATTGGCTGCATAGTCGCCCGAATTGAGAATCTTGAAGAGCAGTTTGTCGCCTTCGTCGCCGTACTTGCCTAAAAGGGTGGAGAGGTTCTCCATGGCCGGAGTCTCGAGCGGAGCGAATCCATAGCTGCGGAATACGCTGCGAACGGTGTCGAATATATATTGGCGGCGGCTCATCTCGACGGGCGAGAAGTCGCGCGTGCCTTTGGGTATTGACGGTTTTTGCATATTGTTATTCCATTAATTTTCTGTACTTTACCTTGTGCGGTGCGGTGTCCATGCCCTGAGCCTTTTTCCATGCTTCGTATTCGCTGTAAGAGCCTTCGTAGAATACGGCTTTCGAATCGCCCTCGAACGAGAGGATATGCGTTGCTATACGGTCGAGGAACCAGCGGTCGTGGGAGATTACGACGGCGCAGCCGGCGAAATTCTCGAGACCCTCCTCCAGTGCGCGAAGCGTGTTTACATCCACGTCGTTGGTCGGCTCGTCGAGCAGCAAGACGTTGCCCTCCTCCTTGAGAGCGAGTGCCAGATGCAGACGGTTGCGTTCGCCTCCCGACAGCATACCGCACTTCTTCTCCTGGTCGGCTCCGCTGAAGTTGAATCGCGCCACATAGGCACGGGCGGGAATCTGACGATTGCCCAAAGTCACATATTCGCTGTTCTGCGATATTACTTCGTAGACGGTCTTTTCGGGGTCTATCGACTTGTGCTGTTGATCGACATAGGCGAGTTTTACGGTCTGACCCACGGTGAAAGAGCCGGAAGTGGGGGTGTCGAGTCCCATAATCATACGGAAGAGGGTGGTTTTGCCAGTTCCGTTGGGTCCGATGACTCCGACGATGCCGGCAGGCGGCAGTTTGAAGTTGAGACCTTCGTAGAGTACGCGGTCGCCGAAAGCTTTCGATACATCTACGGCGTCGATTACCACATCGCCCAGACGGGGACCGTTGGGAATGAATATTTCGAGTTTTTCTTCGCGTTCTTTGGCATCTTCGTTCATCATGCGGTCGTAGGCTGAGAGTCGGGCTTTGCTCTTGGCATGACGGCCCGAAGGCGACATTCTTATCCATTCGAGCTCACGTTCGAGTGTTTTGCGTCGTTTGCTCTCCTGCTTTTCCTCCTGCGCCAGACGTGCTGTTTTCTGTTCGAGCCATCCCGAGTAGTTTCCTTTCCACGGAATACCTTCACCGCGGTCGAGTTCGAGAATCCAGCCGGCTACATTGTCGAGGAAATAACGGTCGTGGGTTACGGCGATGACCGTACCCTTGTATTGCTGGAGGTGTTGTTCGAGCCAGTCTATGCTTTCGGCGTCGAGGTGGTTGGTCGGCTCGTCGAGCAGCAGCACGTCGGGCTGCTGCAAGAGCAGACGGCAAAGAGCCACGCGGCGGCGTTCTCCTCCCGACAGCACCGATATGGACTGGTCGGGTTCGGGGCAGCGCAGCGCATCCATGGCGCGTTTCAGCACGTTGTCCAACTCCCAGCCGTTTACATGGTCTATCTGTTCGTAGAGTTCGCCCTGCCGCTCGATGAGTTTGGCCATTGTATCGTCATCCATCGGCTCGCAGAGCTTGATGTTTATATCCTCGTACTCCTTGAGCAGAGCCACCGTTGCCGCGCATCCCTCTTCGACCACTTCGCGAACGGTTTTTGAGTCGTCGAGTTTGGGTTCCTGTTCGAGATATCCGACCGAATATCCGGGCGAGAATACCACTTCGCCCTGATAGTTCTTTTCGATGCCTGCGATAATCTTCATGAGCGTCGATTTACCTGAGCCGTTGAGACCTATGATACCGATTTTCGCTCCGTAGAAGAAGGAGAGATAGATGTTGTTGAGAATTTTGCGATTGTTGGTCAGCGTTTTCGATACGCCCACCATCGAGAAAATTATCTTTTCGTCAGCCATATGTAATCAAATAAATTTTCGCTGTGTATATATTCCGCACAAATATAGGAAAAAATCGCGGATGGCGCAATTTTATTTGTCAGGGCCAAATCGCTTAAAATGGGCCGCATCTTTCATAATGCGGCCCGATACTGCGATTTAATCCACAAAAACGATATTTGTCGTAGATGGAATATAGTAGGTGCTTCGATTGTAAGTTATGCCGTATATGCTCCATCCTTTTTTCAAATAAAGCGTTTTTAATGATGTCATATACTGAAATAGTAATATCGCATAATATGTCTCAGTACTATTTCCTATATTGGTTTTGGATAAATCTATCTCTTTGATTTTATTGGTGCTTCCTCCACACTGAAGTAATTCTAACTTGGTGTTATTTGTTAAATTTAATTCGGATAATTTATTATTGGAGCAGAATAAAGATTTCAATTTGGTATGTTTGCTGACGTCTAACGTTGTCAATTCATTGGTTGAACAAACGAACCATTCCAATGCGAGATTTTTGCTGATGTCAAGATTTTTGATTTTATTGGAATTACAACGCAGATTTTTCAGTGATGGATTATTCCTAAGATTAAGACTTTCTAGTTTGTTCTGCCAGCAACCGAGTTCTTTGAGGACTGTGTTTTTACTGATGTCTAAAGTTGTCAGCTGATTGCCTCCGCATTCCAGATAAATCAATGCTTTATTGTTGCTGACATTTAACTCGGTAAGCTGATTACTACTGCAGTCCAAATGTGTTAGATTGGTGAAATATTGGATTCCTTCAAGTGATGCAATCTCGCAATTGTACACATCTATCTTTGTGACTGCCAATGCCTCTTCTCTGGTGATTACTCCGTTATTATTGGTATCAAATTGCTCTAAAACATATGCGCGAAAATTAGGGTCAGGAAAAGCTTTTGAGATATCTCTCGGGATATTTATCTCCTCATAGAGACTGTCGTTGAGACTCTCTTTTTTGCATGCAGATACGCATGCACATAATGTAGCAAATAACATCAAATACTTTTTCATATTTTAAGTTTGTTTTTGATGCCGCAGCAATTCCGACCAACGGCGTTACACAAAAAAAGGAAAGCGTGGAATTGAAATCCTATTTTATGCAGTAGGCTCTGGTAGACCATCGAAACTAAATAGGCCACAACGCCACGCCACCAAAGGTGACGCAGAAAAACAATGCCTATCCCCGTTTCTGCTGAAAATTTCTCAGATTTTACTGCATAGAGAATAGCATTTACGCTTTCGCGTAAAACAAATATGTCTGCCTCAAGCGCAATGCCTTCGGCAGTTGCAAAGATAGTGAGTTTTCCCGGAATGGTAAATTTTGGAGGCCGCTGAATGAAATTATAGTCGGGCCGCATGGGTGGGATATGTATGTCAATTATAAAATCTTGCAGTTGGACAGCAAGCTGTCGGTGTCGGATATGAACTGTTCGTATTTGATGCGGTCTGCGGACGACAGCGGCAGCGTATCGGCAACTTCGCGCGGCAGTATACGGTAGTCGGGCAGAGCCACCCATACGGGGGTGAACCGGGCCGAAAAACGGCATTCTCCGTCGAAGTGTTTTCCGACCTCGATTTCGGCCATCAAACCTCCGTCGCTGAATCGTTTGCGCTGATTCGACACGAAATTGCCCAACGAAGCCGCGAATATCCGGTTGCTGTCGGTCTCGACCTCCTGAATTACATGAGGATGGCTGCCTATGACAATCTCCGCGCCGTGACGCTGCAAAAACTCTTTCAAACGTCGCTGCCGTGCATTCATTCTGCGCTGATACTCTTCGCCCCAGTGCATGAAAACTATCCGGCAGTCAGCATCTGCGGCATCGAGCAGATCCCGGGCCATAGCGACGGTATCGATAAGATTTACACGACAGCCGTCGGGTACGGGCAGGCCGTTGGTGCCGTATGTGTATGACATTAGCGCGAAATTTATGCCGTTCAGCTCGAATCTTACGATGCGGTGTGCCGAATAGTCCTCTTCGTCGGGGAACGAGCCGGTTCGCAGTATGCCGAGCGAATCGAATGTGCGTGCTGTGGCTTTTATGCCTCCTCGTCCGCGGTCGCAGCAATGATTGTTGGCCGTGACGGCTATGTCGATGCCGGCCTGCTTTATTGCTTCGGCCAGCTGTTTGGGCGAGGAGAATGCAGGATAGCCTGCAAATCTGTTGTCGGGCGACACTACGGTTTCGAAGTTGGCGATTACGGCATCTGCGCGCTCGAAATAGGGTTTTACATATTCGAATGAGGGAATGAAGTCGAATCCGCGGTATTCGGACAATCGTGCGGCGGCATTTATTTGCGGATAGTGGCACATGATGTCGCCGGCGAATAACAGACGGGCGTATGCCGTCTGCGTCGGTTCTTCGGGTCGGAGGGTCGTTGTTGCGGGAGTGTGCAGTAGCAGCGCCGTGCATAGCACGGAGGCCGTAAGAGTGAAAACGATATATTCTGCCGCTTTACGCATTGTGTTTTTTGCGTAATGATATGTGTCCGTTCGGACGTTTTGGGAACCAGCCTTTCTCCACGCGTTTGCGCTGATGGAACAGTTCTCCTATGCCCCACAGCGAGGAGGCGCCTATAACTGCCAGAAGTGTCGAACAGAACTTCTCTTCGATGAACAGAGAGGCGCATATAGTGGCTATCCCCACGATTAGGAATGCCCACCAGCATTTGACGCCGAAGTAGTATTCGCCCTTGATAACGAGCGGATGAAACAGACCGATGGTAAAGAATGTCGCCAAAGCGGTCAGCAGACCTGAAAAGTGCAGTTCCATAGTGTATAAAGTATAAAATATAAAGTCATGGCAAAGATAGGGAAATTTTCTGACAACTCGCTATAGCCGATTTTGGGGATATTTTTATGCTTTTTTGGTTGTTAGTAAAATGTTTTTTATCTTTGTGACAGCATAGGGCCGTGTGTCCGACGCCTACATATTTTTAGTGAAAGTGTTTCGCTAATCCTTTCTGTGAAATCTGCAAATTTCAATGCTTCGGGATGAACGAATACTTATCGCCTTGTATTGGTATATGGCTTCCGCTGTATGCCAATGCGGGTGTGGGGTATTGTTTATTGAAGCAGGGCTTTGCAGAGCCTCATAGAAGATAAACGAATCGACTCCGCACTTTTCTTTTGACTAACCCGCTGCTTCGGAGTCCGCAGTACCAAAATGTTTAAGTTTTATGAACTTCAATCTTTTAATCGA
>JAFLRS010000090.1 GCA_022511355.1 Alistipes sp. | reverse complement strand
CGCCATCTTGTGACGCTTGTGTTTTTTTCCGTTTGGCATCGTAGCAATCCTTTCTAATTTTTGGTTACACTGTTGCGGGAGTCGCCTCCCGACTTGTTTTCAACTGTCCCGCCGAGGATTTATTTAACCTTGGCTGCGAAGCTCTTCGCGGGCTTGAATGCCGGAATGTTGTGCTCGGGAATAGTGATGGTCGTGTTCTTCGAAATGTTGCGTGCCACCTTCTTCGCGCGCTTCTTGATGATGAAACTGCCGAATCCGCGGAGGAATACCGGCTCGTTATTAATCATAGAGTTCTTTACCGACTCCATGAATGCCTCAACGACGGCCTGAACCATTACCTTCTCGGCGCCGGTCTGCTTAGCCACTTCGCTAACAATGTCTGCCTTTGTCATAACTTTTAATGTTTTAAGTTGTTATACTTTATTTATCAAATTTTCTCTTTTGCCGCGCCGGCTGCCGCAACACGTGCAGCATCACACAAGCGCAAGGACCTGCAAATATAGTGCTTATTTTGTTATCCGACAATAAATAAACGATTTTTTGTTCATTTTTTTGCCGGCACACCGCCTTTACTCCTTCAGATAACGGTCGAGCCAACCGAAGAACTCGCGGTTCCACACCATGGAATTCTGGGGACGGAACACCTGATGTCCCTCGTTCTCGAACTCCACCAAACGCGCATCCACGCCCAGCAGACGGGCTGCCGTGAAAGCCTGAAGCGATTGGGTGTAAGGTATGCGGAAATCGTACTCGCCCGTGAATATCAATATCGGGGTGTCCCACTTCGAAACCAGCTTGTGGGGCGAATTGGCATACGACCGCACCGCCGTCGCATTGCTCTTGTCCCAGTACGGACCGCCGTAATCGTTGTTCAGGAAGAACAGCTCCTCGGTCTCGCCGTACATCGACTCGAAATTGAAGATTCCGCAATGGGCTATCATAGCCTTGAACCGCTTCTCGTGAACGCCCGCCAGATAGAACACCGAATAGCCTCCATACGAAGCGCCCACACAACCCAAACGGCCCTCGTCGCACCACGGCTCTTTGGCAACGTCGTCGATGGCCGACAGATAGTCGCGTATGTTCTGACCCGAATAGTCGCCCGAAATCTGCTCCAGCCACTCCTGACCGAACGACGGCACTCCGCGGCGGTTGGGTGCCACTATCACATATCCGCGAGCCGCCATCAGCTGGAAATTCCAACGGTAGCTCCAGAATTGCGAAACCACGCTCTGCGGACCGCCCTCGCAATAGAGCAGCGTCGGGTACCGCTTCGCAGGGTCGAAGTCGGGAGGCAGAATCACCCACACAAGCATCTGCTTGCCGTCGGTGGTCTTCACCCAACGCTTCTCGACCTTGCCAAAGGCGATATTGTCGTAAATCTCTCCGTTCACCTCGGTTATTTGCGTCAGAGCGCCCGTCGCGGAATCGACCTCGAAAAGTTCGGCCGCCTGCGAAATCTTGGTCAGCGTCGCCACTATGCGTCCGCCGCCCACAGTAAAGGACTTGATGTCGTGGTCGCCGTGCGTCAGCACCTCCGGCTGCGAACCGTCCATGCGCAGACGGCAAATCTGATGCGTGCCCTCGATGGGAGCCGCAAACAGCAGCGTCTCATTATCCTCCCACACCACATTCGCGGCGTTGTAGTCGAAATCGGGAGTCAGGTACCGCACCCCGGCCGTGTGACAGTCGAATACGAACAAACGCTCCTTGTCAGATTCGTAGCCCGCCTTCTCCTGCGAACGGAACGCTACATAATGTCCGTCGGGAGACCATACGGGATACTTGTCGTAACCGACAAAGGGATATCCCTTGTGAGTGAGCTTCGTGACTCCGTCGGCAGACGACACCGGCTTGCAAATATTCCGGGTTTCGCCATCCCCGACCATATACACGAAGATGTCGGAATCGGTCGAAACGGCATAATCCGCACCCTCGAGCGGCTTGCAGGTGTAGGCCAGCATAGTGCCGTCGGGCGACCATGCAATCTCCGTCATATCGAAATAGGGAGCGAGCGGAGCATCCCAACACTTGTCGGCACCTATTATATCGACTCCCTCGGAGGCCCTGCCGTCACGCATCTCGCCCACGAAGATGTGAAGATATTCGCCCTCGTCCCAATAGTTCCAGTGACGGCACATTATATCGTCGTAGATACGCGCTTTGGAATCGGGCATATCCTTGTAGACATCCGAAGAACGGCGGTCGGCACACTGCACGCGGCGGACATGGAACAGATGCGTTCCGTCGGGAGAAATCCCGTACCCCTCGACATCCTTGCCGAAATCAGAAACCTGACGCGCGTCCGAACCCGAGGCATTCACCGACCATATCTGATTCGAACCGCTGCGGTCCGAAAGAAAATAAAGACGGCTGCCGTCGGCACTCCATTGCGGGTCGGAACTGTTCGACGAAGTGTCGGTAACGCGGACCGTCCCGCCCGAAATCATGTCGCGCAGCCACAACACCGTCACACCGCGATTCTTCTCCACATTGTACCACGTCACCGTATAGGCCAGCATCGAACCGTCGGGCGACAGTGCGGCATCCCCCACACGGCCCATTTTCCACATAATCTCGGGCGTAAATACACCCGCCTCCTTCTCGGCCTCGGTGAGCGACGAATCTATCGTCAGCGGTTCGGGACGCTTCGCGCATCCTCCGGCCATCATCATTCCCAGCATAACTACAATTGCAATTTTTTTCATAGCACCTCTCGGTTTACTCCAAATATTTTTCCTAAATTTGCATCTGTGCAACAGATTACACATATGAATATCAGCTTCCTCGACAAAACGGTGAGCTTCGGCACACCCGATATGCCTCGTGACGGTTTCGATGTCGTCATAACCGACAGCGAACCCGTTACGCGAGCGAAAGTAATAAAAATTCTCGAATCATGCAACCGCATGGCCGTTTTGTCGCCGCACCCCGAACTCGCCTTCCGCAACTTCGCCGCACAATTCAGACCCGCAGCCGCCGCCGGATGCGCGGTCTTCAATCCGCAGGGCGACGTGCTGATGATATTCCGACGCAAACGCTGGGACCTCCCGAAAGGACACATCGAAACGGGAGAATCGGCCGCCGACTGCGCACTGCGCGAAACCGCCGAAGAGACCGGACTCGCAAACGCACGGCTCGGATACCACATCTGCGATACTCATCACGCATACATCCTCGACGGCCAATGGGAACTCAAATGCACCTCGTGGTTCACCGCCTCGTGCCCCGATCCGGCCACTCCCGCACCCCAGCTCGAAGAGGATATCGAACAGGCAGCGTGGACTCCGAAAAATATGCTCGCCGAACGACTCTCCGACTCCTACCCCACAATTCGCGAGGTTTTTGCACGCATATCCGAAAAAGATTAAACGCATAATATTACATAAGTATGGTAAAGATACTTTGGGTAGACGACGAAATTGAACTCCTCAAGCCTCACGTGCTGTTTCTGCAGTCGAAAGGCTACGAAGTGGAGACCTGCAACAACGGTTACGACGCCATAGACATGGCCACCGAAACCGCCTACGACCTGATAATACTCGACGAAATGATGCCCGGCATGACCGGACTCGAAACTCTGCCGCTCATAAAGGATGCAAGACCCAACACCCCCGTGATAATGGTCACCAAAAGCGAAGAGGAAAACCTTATGGACAAGGCCATAGGCTCAAAAATCGCCGACTACATAATCAAACCCGTAAATCCCAATCAGGTGCTGCTGTCGATAAAGAAAAACGTCCACTCGCAGCAACTCGTCTCGGAACAGACTTCGGCCGACTACCGCGCCGAATTCCAACGCATAAGCCTCTCGTATCAGGCCGCCGAATCGTTCTCGGACTGGTGTACCATATACCGAAAACTCACCAACTGGGACATCGAACTCTCAGGCTCCACCGACCAAAGCATCAAAGAGGTCATACGCTATCAGAAAAACGAAGCCAATCAGGAGTTCTGCAAGTTCGTGCGGCAGAACTACTGGTACTGGATAAACGAACGCAACGACCGTACTCCGGTCATGTCGCACACGCTCATGCGCAACCGCATATTCCCCGTAGTGGATGCCAATGCCAAAACCACACTGCTGCTGATAGACAACTTCCGATACGACCAGTGGCGCTCCATAGGTCCGCTGCTGCGAGGATATTTCAACGTCGAAACCGACGACTTCTATTGCGCAATCCTGCCCACCGCAACGCAATATGCCCGAAATGCGATATTCGCAGGTCTGATGCCGCTCGCAATCGACAAAATAATGCCCAACAAGTGGCTCAACGACAACGAAGAAGGCGGCAAAAACCAATATGAAGAGGAGTTTCTGCGACGACAGCTCGCCTCGAACGGCAAAAGCTGGAAAACAAGCTTCGACAAACTCGTCCGCCCCGAAGCCGGACGCAAACTGGTGGACAATTTCCACCGCATCTACGATGCCGATTTCTCGGTAATCGTCTACAACTTCCTCGACATACTCTCGCACGCCCGAACCGAAACCGACATCATACGCGAACTGACCGAAGACGATGCCTCATTCCGTTCGCTCACAAGGTCGTGGTTCGAACATTCGGAACTCTTCACCATGCTCAAACTGCTCTCCGAACACGGACACACGGTCATCATCACCTCGGACCACGGCACGGTTCGCGTGGACAACCCCATACGCGTCACCGCCGACCGCGAAACCTCGGCCAATCTGCGCTACAAAACAGGCAAAAATATGGCCTACAATCCACGCGAAGTGTATGAAGTTACACGTCCGCAGGATATCCAGCTGCCGTCGGGAAATCTGTCGTCGAGCTTCATTTTCGCCTACAACCACGACTTCATAGTCTACAACAACGACGCAAACAAATTCATACGCTACTACCGCGACACCTTCCAGCACGGCGGCATCTCGATGGAAGAGATGATAGTGCCCTACATAGTCCTGCAACCCAAAAGATAACGGCGGCAAACCTCTTACATGAACAAAAACGAACCGCACAAACCCATCGTAACAGGACGGACCGTCATCACGGCAGTCATCGCACTGACCTTCCTCTGCGGACTGCTTATACCCTCTCCCGTCTTCTACCTTGCCGAACGCATGGGAAGCAGCCGCATATTCCTCGCAAAGGATACCACCGAAATGATTATGCCCGACGGTTCGGTCTACGAAGGAACCGTAAATGCCTTCAACGGCAAATTCGACGGATACGGCGTACTCAAAACCGCACACGCCAGCTACACGGGAAAGTGGATAAACGGCAGACTCATCCTCGGCAAACTCACAACGCCGCAAATGACCTACGAAGGAGGGTTCGGCGGCGGACTCGACATCGACGGATTCGGAATCGCCCGCTACAGCCGCGAATATATCGACAGTCTGCGGGCGGCGGGACTCCCCGACAGCTCCATCATAATCGCATACACCGGCAACTTCAGCCGAAGCATCCGCAACGGCCTCGGTCGGGCCGTAATGGCCGACTCCACAATGGTCTTCGGCCGATTCACCAACGGCAATCCCGTAAAAACCCCGAATGCCGCATTCCGCTTGGGTGAAACGGTATACGGCATCGACATATCGCATTTCCAAAAGAATCTCGACTGGGACAACCTCGCCCTGTTCTGCGACAGACTCGGAACAATACATCACAACACGCCGACAGACAGCCTCTATATGCAGCCCGTATTGTTCGTATACATAAAGGCCACCGAAGGCAGCGCATTCAAAGACTCCGCTTTCGCAGCGAACATGAGGGCGGCCAGAAGACATGGCATAACGAGAGGCGCCTATCATTTCCTGCGTCTGAAAGGAGATGTCGAAGACCACATAAGCAACTTCACCGGCACAGCCATATGGCGTCCGGGCGACCTTCCGCCGGTTCTCGACGTGGAAGTGGAATCGGAGATTCTGGCCTACGGAGTCGAAAAGTCGCTCGACTTCATATACAGATGGCTCAAAGGCGTGGAGGCCGAAACAGGCATAAAACCCATGATATACACGACCGACAAAATTAGGGACCTCTATCTGGATACCGATGCCCGATTCAAAGAGTTCGACTACTGGATGGCCCGATACAACCGCATCATGCCGCCCGAAAACAGCGACTGGAAATTTTGGCAATTCTCCGACAAAGGCGCTCTTAACGGTTCCGATTCTCCTGCGGATTTGGATGTGTACAACAGCGATTTGGACTCTTTCAACCGATATCTGCAAGAGTTGGCCGACACTCTCCGCCGGCTTGACAAGTTTAACAAATAAACAGGGAGAGAAACTGTTACAGCATCCCTCCCCGTCTATTCGATTTCGGTTCTCTCTTTACAATTTCTCGAGTGCGGCCACGATATTATTCTCTATGCGGGCCTCAAGCTCCGACGAAGACTGCGCGGCATCCGACTTGGGAAAAGCCTCGCCCGTAATCTGCTCGTAAAGCTCGATATACCGTTCGCTTATGCCCGCAACTATCTCATCCGTCATAAGAGGCACCTGCTGGCCCTGCTTGCCCTGAAAACCGTTCTCCATAAGCCACTCGCGGACGAACTCCTTCGAGAGCTGACGCTGAGGCAACCCCTGTCTGAAAAGCTCCTCGTAGGTGTCCAGATAGAAATAACGCGACGAATCGGGTGTATGAACCTCGTCCATAAGCATGATGGTGCCGTTATGATTTCCGAACTCGTATTTAGTATCCACAAGTATCAAACCGTGAGCCTTCGCAACCTCCTGTCCGCGCTCGAAAAGCCGGAGAGCATACTCCTCGATTTTATTATACTCATCCTCGGGAACAAGACCGCGGGCGATAATCTCCTCGCGCGAAATATCGGCATCGTG
>JAFLRS010000009.1 GCA_022511355.1 Alistipes sp. | reverse complement strand
CCTCCCCTCTCCCCTCCCTTTGGAAAAGGGCGGGGCATCATGGTGCATTAAAGTAAACAATCGCGTTAATCCAGCCGGCGGGCATCGACAGAGTTGCCGTGAACCGTCAGCATATGCACACCGTCCTCCGAATTGCTGTGAACCTGAACAACCCTATAAAAATTGCCCGGCGACATCTTGTGCGGCTCATATATCAAACGTACAGTCCCGCGCTCGCCAACCGCCACAGGACGCTTCGGATATGAAACCTTCATGCAGGTACACGAAATAGTAAGACCCGTTATCACCAAAGGCTTGCTGCCGTCATTTACAAACGCGAACTCCTTCGTAACATCGCCCCCCTTGCGGGCTATGTCGCCGAAATTCCACACCGTCTCCTCAAATTCGATGTGCGCACCCTCATACCGCACCGCAACAGCCTCCGCCGACTCCTCATGCTCCGACACAACCGCCGATTCGGGCTCGGGAACCGACTCCGCAGCCCGCAACGACTCCGCCGAAACCGACATCAGCGCAATAATCAGCGCTCCTCCGAATATGCCGTCAAAAAGTTTCATCATTTCAAATTGAAATAGTAAGTTATCGTTCCGCCGTCCACAGGAGCCTCGCTCTCCGTGAAAACAGCCTTGAGGGCCGCAGCTTTCGCCGCGTCTATCAATGCACCGTCCGACGACGTGGAACCCGCAGGCTCGTATTCAGCTTTGGTAACACGTCCCGACCCATCGATTATCACACGGATAACAATTTTGCCGCTGCGATTGCCCGGGTAAGAGGGACGAGGCAGTGCGCCTACCAATCCGCGACCCTGCAAACCCTTGTCCAACTGGTCGTTGCCTATGGGGTTCAGTCCCCCGCCGTCACCCTTCGCAGCGTCGGTCTCGCCCTCGGCTGCCTTCGGATTGCCGGCATTCTCAGGCTCGTCGCTGCCGCCCTTGTTCATGCGGAACAGCGCACGCGGATTGACCGTGCGGGTCTCCTGATCGGTGCCGCTAACCTGCTGCTCGTTCTGCTCCGCCGACACATGATCGTGCATCTGCGGCTCGGCAACCTTCGGCCGCGGAGGCTGCGGTTCACTCTTCGGCTCCGGCTCGACAAACTCCACAATAATCTCGTCAACCGAACGCGCAAAAGCATCAAGATCGAACCTCACAACCGCGAAAAGAGTCACAGCCACAACAAAATAGAGTGCCGCAGCCAATAACGCCCATATCACGGGCCGCTTCTCGTTACGCTCGTAATACTCCATCAGGGTTGGGTTGCCAAAATCAGTTTGTAGTCGTTGTCCTTGGCAATGTTCATAACCTTCACCACCTCATCCACAGCGACCGTCTTGTCGCAGTGCAGCGAAACCGTCGGCTGCTCCTGACCATCCAACCGCACACGCAACGCACGCGCAACTCCCTCGATGCCGTCTACCGGCTCGAGTTCGACGTAGTAGTTGTATGAAGAACCGTTCTGCTCTATCGACACCGTGGTTATCGCCTTGTCCTTAAGCTGGTTCGAACTCTTCGGCAAAGTCAGCTTCAGAGCATTGGGATTTATCAGCGTGGTGGCTATAAGCATGAAAATCAACAGCAGAAACATCAGGTCGGTCATCGCCGACGATGCAAACGACTTATCGACCTTCGAACCGTACTTTATCGCCATAACTACCTACTTTTTAACCGGTTGATTCAAAATGTCCATGAACGCTATCGAATTGGCCTCCATGCGGAATACCAACTTCTCGATGCGGGCAACTAAATAGTTGTATCCGAAATAGGCCGGAATACCGACTATCAAACCGCCAACCGTCGTCACCATCGCGATGTACATACCGCCCGACAACAATGCCAAATCAACAGTGCCGCCAGCCGCCGACATCTCCATAAAGGTCTGAACCATACCGATTACCGTGCCCAGAAAACCTATCATCGGCGCTCCGCCCGCAATCGTGGCCAAAAACGGAAGACCGTTCTCAAGCTTCGAAACCTCGAGGTTCGCTACGTTCTCAATCGCCGTCTGTACATCGTTCATCGGACGACCCAATCGCTCGATGCCCTTCTCGACCATGCGCGCAATAGGCGTGTCCGTCTTCTTGCACAGGTCAATGGCCGACTCTATCTTGCCGTCATAGATGTAGTCGCGAATGCGGTTCATGAAATTCATGTCTAATCCCGACGCACTGCGGATAGCCAAAAATCGCTCTATAAAAATGAAAATCGTAAGTCCGCCCAACAACAGCAAAACCCACATAAGCCATCCGCCTTTGTTGAACAACTCCCACAATCCCACTTTGTTAGCCTCAACGGTCGCGACCTCGGCAACCGACTCCAAAGCCTGTAATAAATTTACCATAATCTCTTTCTGTTTTATCGTTATTATATTTTTCCCAACTCCAATGCCGCACAAAACAGCAAATTCACGTCGCTAATTTACATATTTTTCCGTCAATTTACAATTTTTTCATCCACTTCACCGCTTTCCGACTCCGACGACGTACCAGCGTTGCGACGCTCCTCCTTGCGGATACGACGGTTGCGAAGCGTGAATCGGTCGCGAACACGCTGCTTCAAATCCTTCAAATTGTTGAAACTCTCCTTATAATAAATACCTATGCCCGTCTCCTGAAGTCCCTGGTTCTCGTCGAAACGGTCGATGGTATGCGTGAAACCCTTCAAACGCAAATTCCCCGCACGGTCGATCAACCACGTCAAATAAGCCTCGCCCATCAGATTGGAGTTCTGATTCGCCGCCATCGAACGGTCTACAAGATAGTTGCCCTCAACCTCCAACAACAAACGATTGTTTACCAACTCGGTGGAAAATCCTATATCCACCTCGTCACTGGTCATCTCGGTCTTCGGCCGGTAGCGTATCACTATATTATACGTGTCAGCCGACAACCAGTTGCTCAACTGATTTGACAACAACTCGAAACCCGTCGCCGCCGATGCCGTGACCCCAAGCGTCGCCGACGTGTCAGCCGAAGCCTCCGAAATGAAACTGTTCGCAACCAGCAAATACAAAAACTGCTGAGAACGACTCTCGGGCGTACTCAACGCATTCGCAACAAGCGACTGTACGTCGGGGTCAGCATTCGGAACCTCCACGTCGAACGTCACCGTAGGATTCGTCAAACGGTCGTTAAGATGAATTATACACTCCACCGGCACCGCTCGCGTAGGTACATTCGACGACGATACGCTCCCCGCCAGCAAAGGCTGCAGCGACGCCTTCAACTTGTAAACGGCATCGATGTTGAGCAACGCATCCACAGGCTCGCCCGTCCACTGAATAGTGGAACCCTCCTCGATGATGAACTTCTTGTTGATGATGTTCTGCAACGTGAACAGATAACTTCCCTCCGATATGGTGTAGTCGCCGTACATCTCGAAAATATTGGCCTTAGGATTGACATGAATATTCAAAGCTCCCTCGCCGCGACCCTTGATAATATCGCCCACCGTGGGGTCGATAACCAACTGGAACTGCGCATTGGGACGCACATCCAACGCCATGTTGATGTCCATCCTGCCCGCCGAAGATGTACGCTGACGCTGACGACGTTCGAACATCATCTTCTTGCGCACCAAAAAATCGGTCGTGTCGGGCTTGTCCGCACTCTCGAAAATCACGAAATCGGCATTAGAAACATTCGACTTGCTCGACAACGGCATGAAAAACTCCGAATTGTCCTCCGTCGATGCCACTATATCCATATTCACTCCGCTCTTGTCACCCTCGATGGTCGCAGCTCCGCTCGCGTAAACCTTGCCGTAGAAATAGTCGTTGTCGCGCGAAGTGGTATTGAGTACCAACATCCGCTCCGGAACCACATTCAGAGTGTAGGAAATATTCGACAAATGATTCAGACTCAGGTCGAACCACATACGGCCGCTGCGGCCCTCGGTGTCGTAAACCGTCACCGGCTCCACCCTGAACAGATTGTCGCGCACCGCAATGTGTGCCTCCGGAACAGAATAGGTCACCTGCGTGAAATCGACCTTCGTACTCAAATCGCGCACCGTAATGTCGCCGTGAAGCTCCGCCGCGCGACGCTCGCCCGTAAGCGTCAGATCCGCCGCCGCCGTTCCCGCAGTCTCCGAAACCACACCCTTAAGCATCGGGTCGAGCAGCGCCATATCCAGACTGTCCGCCTTCAAACGCGCCAGATAACGCACCTCCGACGGTACATAGAATCCGCGAATGACCGTGTCGCGCTCCGCAACCGTGGAGAGCGTGAACCGCGCACGGTTGCGCTCGAAATCCCATCGCGAATCGAACTCCAAGGCCTTCACCGGCAACGTGTTCACAGCCAAACTGTCAAGGCGTATATTGGCCACGATGCTGCTGCCCTGCAACGCCGATTTTACCTTCGCATATCCGTTGGTGCGACCCTCGAGGCTGTATCCCAAACGGTCCACCACCTGAGTGAAAGGCGACAGGTCGAAATCGCGCAGCGTAAGCATCAGCGAATCCTCGCGGCTGCGCGACGCAACTCCGTTTACCAACAGCTCCTGACGCGAATTGCGAACCGCAAAACGGTCTATCTCCACACGCGAAGAGTCAGCCGTAATCATGCCCGCCGTAATATCCCACCGATTGTCGCGACTGGCAATGTACGAGGGACGGAAATCGATATCCACTCCGCGACGGCGAGTAACCGAATCGCGACGCAAACGCGCCGAAACATCGACCATGCCCGAAAAAGTCCGAACCGTATCCACAAAATCGCCGTTCAGCGAAATCGTGTTGTCGCGCGCCGCTCCGTGCAACGTAAGCTCGGGAATGTGGAGCGTCCCAACATACAAATCTCCGGCCGTCATACGAACAGCCAAAGAATCGCCCTCGTTCGAGGCATCCATCCGCAACGAAGTCGCCAGCAACCGTTCACGCTCGATGTAGTCGGAGTGGGCTCGCATCATGAAACGGTCGCACACCGGATCCAAAAGCACATTTATCTGCGAACCGTCCGCAATCTGCAATCCGCGCGATACCGCATCCGCTATCGGATTGAAATCCTTCACAAGAACCGAAAGCAGCGAAACACTGTGAAGATGCTCGTCGCTCTCCTCCGAATCGTGAGCAGAAACCGACGACGAACCGTCACCGTAAAGCAACGGCAGATATGAAGCTACAATCGCCTTCACATATGCCAACACATCCTTGTAGTTGTTGCGGCTCTCGAAAACGGCATCCGCAAAATCCGAAGACAACTTCACCGAACGGGTATCTTCGTTGCTCTCCAACGTGACACTCATATACTCCGACTCCACCTCGCCCGTATCGTAAACATAACGGGCATCGGCCAGACTCAACATTCCGTTCAACTCGTCGGGAATACGGCCCTCGGCACTCAATCCGACCTCCGCCGAAAGCATCGAAACCGAATCGCGACGGTTGATGCCCATAGCCGACAAATCGGCATGACGCAGCGTCATAACCATATCGTATGACGGCTCCGATTCGCGCTGCAAACCCAATATCGCATTCATGTCGAGGTCCAAAGCCTTGTCGCGAACCGTCATCAATGCCCGTATGTCTCCGTCGGCAGCCCGGCCCGACACCCCAATCGAATCGCATCCGTAACCGCCAACCGTGAAACGCGAAATGTCTCCCGAGATATTCATGTCGTAACTGCCGCCGCCGAACGTGCCGTCACCCTCCACCGAAAAACCGGCATCGCCCAGCATCTTCTGAGCAAGCAGACGGCCCAAATCGAGCCGGCGCGACGCAACTCGGGCCTCTATCGCATGAACAGCCTCCTCATCGGGACGCATCGCCGCATCGAAACGCAACGAACCGGCCTCGGTGTCGAGACGGCCGCGACTCCTGAACGAACGCAACGAACCGTTGAAACTGCCGGCCAGCGTCACACCTCCCGCACGATGCAGAATCTCGCCCGCCGTCGAAGGAATCTCTACCCCGGCTATATTGCGCGCAAGCTCCGCAATCTCGCGGCTGTCGGTATGCAGACGGCTCAAATCGAGCGAAAAACGCGAACGACCCACATCCGGCAAACCCTTCGCCGAAATATCGCCCACCAACTCGCTCCGACCGTTGATGCGCGCACCTCCGACAGAACCGCGAAAATCGGAAACCGTACCGTTCATCGAAAGCGACAAATCACTCACCGTACTCCGCCAACGACGTATCGACGGCGCAAAATAGCCTACATCATTGCTCGAAACCACACTCTTCTCGGCCGTCGCATCTATCGTCACATTACTGATGAAATCCTTGTACCGGCTCCACTCTCCGCCCGTCAGCGTAAGCGACCGCAACATAATATCCGACTCGTCGGTCCGCAAACGAGTGTCGCCCAAACCTACGAATCCGCGGTCTACCTCGAAATCGCCATCCATCGAATTCAACTCGAATCCGCTGCGCTCACGGAACGACAGACCCTCCGCATGACCCGTAATCTTGCTGCCCGCAATCGCAAGCCCGCTCACGCGGCCGCTCAAACCCGACAACCGCATATTGCCGTAATCGACTCCGTATTCGGGATTGCGATGCTCCAAACGCTCGATGCGAAGCTCCATATCGGAAATGTCGGCACGATGTATCGACAAACGAAAATTACCCTTGCCCTTGCGACGACTCAAACGGTCTACAATCTGCTTGATGTTCATAACACTGTCGGGCGACTCCGTAATAAACAGCTTCACTCCGTCCAACGACGCAGAACTGAATACCAAACCCTCGCCGAACATCCCGACTCCCGTCACCAACGCCCGCAACTCCTTCGCATAAAGCAACGTATCACGTTGATAATCCTCAACATAAATGCCGTAAACACGTATCTTGTTCAGCAAACCTATATTCACACGGTCGATGCTCACTCGCGTCTCCAAATGCTCCGACGCCACAGATGCAGCCTTATGCACAATATAGTTCTGCACCGCCGGAATATCCAACAGCAACGAAACCGACAACGGCAAAACCAGCAACAACAAAATCGCCGCCGATATCAGTTTTACCAATATTTTTATAACTTTGCGCACGAAAACCGCATATTACTGCATTATAACCTACAAAGTTAAGAATTATTCGCGAATAAATACCATCGCAACCCCATAAAAACCGCTTTTTTAACAACATTATGGACATCACTATCCTCGGCATAGAATCCTCGTGCGACGACACCTCGGCGGCCGTCATACGCAACACCACGCTCCTGTCAAACGTCATAGCCTCGCAGGCCGTACACGTCAAATACGGAGGCGTAATACCCGAACTCGCCTCAAGAGCCCATCAGCAAAATATAGTCCCCGTCATCGATACCGCACTCAAAGAGGCCGGCATTACTGCCGACAAACTCGATGCCATTGCCTTTACTCGCGGTCCCGGACTCCTCGGCTCGCTGCTCGTGGGCGTGTCCTTCACCAAAGGACTCGCCATCGCTCACGATATCCCCATGGTCGAAGTCAATCACCTGCAGGGACATATAATGTCACACTTTATAGACCTCCCCGACCGGCAACTACAACACCCCTCATTCCCCTTTCTCTGTCTTTTGGTAAGCGGAGGACATACCCAAATCGTACAGGTGAACTCGCCGCGGGAGTTTCAAATCATAGGAACAACCATCGACGACGCCGCAGGCGAAGCCTTCGACAAGTGCGCAAAGGTCATGGGACTGCCATATCCGGGCGGACCCGTAATCGACAAACTCGCCAAAGAAGGCAACGCTCAGGCTTTCAGATTCGCAAAACCGCGAATCGAAGGATTCGACTACTCTTTCTCGGGTCTCAAAACCTCTTTCCTCTATACTCTGCGCGACCGCGTGGCCGAAGATCCCGATTTCATAGAGAAAAACAAAGCCGACCTCTGTGCTTCGCTCCAGCGGACTATTGTCGATATTCTGCTCGACAAGCTGGTCAAAGCTTCCAAAGAGACCGGCATAAAAGATATAGCCATAGCCGGCGGAGTGTCGGCGAATTCGGGTCTGCGCAACGGAATCACGGCCGAGGGCCTCAAACGTGGCTGGAGAACCTTCCTGCCCGAATTCAAATTCACCACCGACAACGCCGCAATGATAGCGTTGGCCGGATATTATCGCTATCTCGACAATCGATTTTCGACTCTCGATGTCGCACCCGTAGCCCGACTCGAGGATTTGAAATAGAGAGTTTTTGGGCACCTTTTGCGGTCAAAAACGACAGAATAAAAAAGCGCGTTTGAAAACGCGCTTTTTCTTATTTCTGAAATCTGTTCGTCCATTTCCGCATCTGCTTCATCAACGGATACGGAATAATCTGACACAAAGGTATCAATATCGCATTCCACCAATCAGGTATACACGTGCGCCGACCTCGCCACATCGCACGCAAACCTCGCTTCGCACATCGGTCCGCCGACATAAGTACCCCGATACGAAG
Organism: Alistipes sp.; assembly: GCA_022511355.1. GTDB lineage: Bacteria > Bacteroidota > Bacteroidia > Bacteroidales > Rikenellaceae > Alistipes. Next base: position 15,250 of record JAFLRS010000009.1, on the reverse strand, counting down.
TCCGAATCGCTGCCAATTCTTCGGCAATCCGTACAAATCTGTCGCTATCCCAGCCGGACATACCGTCGTGCATCGCACATTATTCTCGCGAACCTCCTTCGCAAATGCCACAGAAAAACTCTTTACGTATGATTTGCTCGCACTGTACAACGCCAAACCCGGAAACGGCATCCATATCGAAAACGATGACATATTAAGTATATGCCCCCCTCCGCGACGAACCATATCCTCGCCGAAAAGACGACAATTCAACGTAAGCGTCATATCATGCAACAACAACAAACGCGAAATACGTTCGGTCGGAGTCTTCAAAATGTCGAGAAACGAAAATATTCCGGCATTATTGATCAGCACATCCACCTCGATACCCTCGCCCGCAATCAATTCATGGAGTTCGTATGCCGCACGCTCACGCGCCAAATCCATAGTCACCGCACGCACACTAACCGCAGGCGATTTCGCTCGTATCTCGGCTGCCGCACGCTCGATGGACTCCTCGTGATGACTCACTATCACCAAATTATAACCCAATGCCGCCAAACGTTCGGCATAGCATCGGCCTATACCCTCCGAAGCCCCGGTAACCAGTGCGGTCCTGCTTCCCGCAACAACCTCTCCGCGTTTCATGCTACTTGATTTTAGCCAACTCCTTCCAAATCTTGTCAGGTATCGGCTCCTTGCAATTGTGGCAGCACTGCATATCCACCGAATACATACGGGCCATGCAGTAGTCGCGATGGTCACAACCCGAACGGGTCGTCATATCGCCCTCCTTCAGCTTATTGACGAACGCAGGGTCATTGACCAGCGCACGTGCCATCTGAACCATCTCGAAACCGCTGTCGAGAACCTTCTCGATACCCTCGCGCGAAACCAAACCGCCCACATACACGAGCGGACACTTAAGTTCGGCACGGAACTTCAATGCGTTCGGCAGGAAATAGCACTCCTCGAAATCGTACTGCTTGATGAGCCAGTTGCCGAACAAATCGACTACAATCTTCTGCGGCCACGACGACCACGGCATATAATAACTCATCGTCTTGGTGGGAATGCGGCCGCGCATAACCGCCATCGGAGCCTTCGACACGAAACCCGATGTGAGAACAATGCCGTTAACTCCGAATTTCTCTATCTCCTTGGCAATCTCGATGCTCTCGGGAATCTGAATGCCGCGCTTGAAACCGTCCTCCATGTTGTGCTTCACAAGCACGGCCGTTCCGGTCTTCGCCGCAGCCTCCATAACCTCCTCGAGACACATCTTCATGAAACGCATACGGTTCTCCAGCGAACCGCCGAACTCGTCGCGACGATGATTGGTGTAAGGCGACAAAAATTGCGAAATAAGATATCCGTGACCGGCGTGAACCTCCACGCTGTCGAATCCGGCATCATGCGCCGTATAGACCGCCTTGCCGAAATCCTTCGCGAACTCCGCACATTCGGAACGGCGCATTCCGCGCACGAACGTCGGCGAATAGAGATTGAATCCGGTCGAGGCTCCAACAGGAAAACTGCCCGCCGTAGACCAGTGGGTCATGTTGCCGCAGTGGCCTATCTGAATGCCAACAGCAGCCCCTTCGGCATGAACGGCGTCGGTAATATCCTTGAGTGCGGGAACAATTTCGGGACGCAGCCACAACTGCTTGTTGAACGACAGTCCGCTGCGGTTTACTGCCGCATAGGCCAGCGTGGTCATGCCCACACCGCCGCGGGCAACACTCACATGATAATCCTTCAACTGCTGCGTGGGTCCGAAATCGCGGCCCATCGATTCGAAAGCCGCCGAGCGTATCACGCGATTGCGCAAAACAGTCTCGCCAAGCTTGTAGGGCGTAAACAGTTTCGACTCTTTAAGTTCGTTTGCCATAATCCTTTAGTGTACTCGGTTAGTATATGAAAGGTATGATTCGTTTGCGTTTGAGCGAAGTGAACTCCTCGCCGAACTCCTGTTCATAACGCTTGTAGAGCGAATTTGCGCGCGGAGCCAGATTGGCGAATGTCCACCATGCGAAAATAAGACCCGACCACGACCACGATGCCACCGCAAAGCCTACCCATTCGGTGAACTCGCCGAAATAGTTGGCCGACGAAACGTAACGGAACATCCCGCCGCGAGGAATGTAATGACGCGTGTCGCCCGGTTTGCGCAGATGACGGATGATATAGTCGGAATGCAGATTGACGAAGAAACCGAAAAGGAATATCGCCGCTCCTATATAAAAATACGGTTTCGAAAACCACTCCGCATAATAATCGCTTTGCGGTGCGACGTAGAAAATCCAGCCGCCCTGCATCACGGCATTCAGCGTATTGAAAAGCATCCCCAAAAAGACGATTCCGAACGGCATCTTCGAATTGCCGCGGATGAGCATCGGGAAGATGAACGAACGCTGAAAATAGTGGAGCTGGAACAGCAGAAACAGAGCCAGCGGCGCAGCTTGCCACGTCTGGTCGGAGCAGGCCCACAACACCGTCATCACGATGAACACGGGCGACTCCATCAGCACCCATCCTATGCGGTTGGGCACCGGAAACCCGAATTTCGGATTGAAAAGATAACCGTAACCCGCCTCGAAAAAGTAGAGCGCAACGAACACAAACAGCGCAATAACCGCCATTACGATAAGAAAAATATCGAATATAGACATACTGTATCTGTTTTACGTTTCAAAATTCCGTCACAAAGGTAGTTAATTTTAGGGATTTTTCATATCTTTGTCTGCGGAAATGAAAAAATAACATCATAAACTCAAGTTTACTACCATTATGAAAGATGCTATCGCAATCCTCACAGGAGGCGGACCGGCTCCCGGTATGAATACCGTGGTCGGCAGTGTGGCCAAAACTTTCCTGGCCAAAGGTTATCGCGTCATCGGACTCCATCACGGATACTCCGGACTCTTCAACCCCAATCCCAAATTCGAAGATCTCGACTTCGTGAAAGCCGATTACATCTTCAATCAGGGCGGCTCGTATCTCACCATGAGCCGTTTCAAACCCAAAGATTCCGACTTCGAGAACAACTTCAATCTCGACTTCTTCACCTCCAACAACGTGAAGCTGCTCGTGACCGTCGGCGGCGACGATACCGCTTCGACCGCCAACCGAATCGCCAAATTCCTCGAAGCCAAACACTATCCCATCGCCAACATCCATGTGCCCAAAACCATCGACAACGACCTCCCGCTCCCCGCAGGCTCGCCGACCTTCGGCTATCAGTCGGCCAAAGAGGGCGGAACCGTAATCGGACGCGCAGTCTACAACGACGCCCGCACCTCCGACAACTGGTTCGTCGTGGCTGCCATGGGACGCTCCGCAGGACACCTCGCATTCGGTATCGGCTCCGCGTGCCACTACCCCATGATCGTTATCCCCGAAATGTTCAACAAAACCGAAATTACCGTGGATAAAATCGTGAACCTCGTGGTGTCGGCTATCCTCAAACGCAAAATCATGGGCCTCGAATACGGCGTCGCAATGATCTCAGAAGGCGTTTTCCACTCGCTCAGCGACGAGGAAATCAAAAACTCGGGCATCAACTTCACCTACGACGACCACGGTCATCCCGAACTCGGCAAAGTGTCGAAGGCGCACATCTTCAACGAACTGCTCGAAAAGAAGGTCAAAGAACTCGGACTCAAAGTCAAATCGCGTCCCGTCGAGATAGGTTACGAAGTGCGCTGCCAAACCCCTATCGCCTACGACCTCGTATACTGCTCGGAACTCGGAATGGGCGTATACAAACTCTTCAGCGAAGGCAAGACCGGATGCATGGTCTACATCAGTCAGGACGGCATAGTTTCGCCGCTCTATCTGAAAGATCTGCAGGACCCCGAAACCGGCAAAATTCCGCCGCGTTTGGTCAATATGGAGTCCGACAAGATTCGTCAGGTCATCGACCACATAATGAACTACATCACACCCGAAGATTACGAAGCCGCAAAGAAGTGGGTCGCAAACCCCGAAGCTTACGACTTCCGCAAAATCCTCAACTGGTAGGCGCAACGCGCACAAACACAAAAAGGGCTGTACTCCACAGGGTACAGCCCTTTTTGCTATAACTCACGAATGACGCGGTTCGAAAAAAAATACCGCGAAATTCTCTACTGCTCAATCACGGTTACGTCTACGGCCTGAGGCCCGTTCGCCCCTTCGCCGATTCCGAACTCGACCAGCTGGCCTTCGTTCAAAGACTTGAAACCCTCCTTGACGATACCCGAATAATGAACGAACACTTCACGGTTATCATCGTCGGCGATAATGAATCCGTAGCCCTTCTTGCTATCGAACCATTTCACTTTTCCGGTCATAAATAGGTTTTGTTACTTAATTTTTTATTAACTTTGTCACGCGGACTTCGCAAAAGTATGCAGAATGTTCGAAACCGCAAACTTTGGTCGTATTTTTTACACGACAACGGATTGTTTGCGATACTTATACGACCGAATAAACTATCCGATTACGTTATGGGTAAAAAACTGAATCTCGCCATCATCGCCCTGCTGGGCTTCTCAACAGCCTGCTCGCCGACAAAAAAAAGCCGACAGAGCGCCGAAGAACCCGACAGTCTGCAACCGTCGCAGTCAGTCGAAGTCGAACCCTCCATCAGATTGATGTACGGCGTCCCCACACCCTATCCCGTGAGATCGGTCTACGATGACGACCTCCAAAGACAAAGCGACAAGCCGCAGACTCAGCCCGCAGACAACAAAGAGACCGACAACCGCTGATGTCGCTCGGCTTACGAAAAAAACTCGCTCTCAAACTCTTCGCCGGCATTCATGCCGACGAAGTACGTCGTCATCCGCTGCGGACTCTCTTCTGGGAAATGACTCTGAGGTGCAACCTCGCTTGCCGGCACTGCGGCAGCGACTGCCGAGCCGATGCCGATGCAGCCGATATGCCGCTCGGCGATTTTCTTAAGGTTCTCGACGAAGAGGTCTCGCCCAATGTCAATCCCGCCGAAGTGCTTATAATATTCTCAGGCGGCGAAGTTCTCGTTCGTTCGGACCTCGAAGAGGCCGGACGCGAAGTGACACGACGGGGCTATCGCTGGGGAATGGTCACCAACGGTATGCTGCTCACACCGCAAAAACTCCAATCACTCTGCGATGCCGGACTCGGGTCGATATCGGTAAGTCTCGACGGATTCGCCGAAGTACACAATGCCATACGGCGGCATCCGCTCGCCTACGAACGCGCCACGGCAGCCATAGATGCCATTGTGGCCCGTCAAAATACGGAACCGCTCGCCTATGACGTCATAACCTGCGTGACGCCTCCGATGGTCGAACAACTCGACAGCTTCGCCGAAATGCTCATAGCGCGCGGAGTGACCGAATGGCGCATATTCTCAATCTTCCCCGCAGGACGCGCAAGCCGCAACGACGGACTCACCCTCACCGGCGAACAATTCCGCAAAGTACTCGACTTCATAAAACGCACACGCAAAGAGGGACGCATCGACGTAAGCTATGCCTGCGAAGGTTTTCTCGGCGGCTACGAAGCCGAAGTGCGCGACCACTTCTACCGCTGCATAGCCGGAGTGACGGTGGCCTCGATCAGGGTGGACGGCTCAATCTCGGGCTGCACCAGCATCAGAGCCAATTATCATCAGGGGAATATCTACACCGACCGCTTCTGGGATGTGTGGCAGAACAGATTCCAACCCTTCCGCAACCGCCAATGGGCACGCACCGAACAATGCGCCGACTGCCGTATGTTCCGATTCTGTCTGGGCGGCGGAATGCATCTGCGCGACGACAGCGGCCGGTTGATGTACTGTCATTGCGACAAGCTCGGAGAATTATAAAAAAAAGAATTTTACCTATTTATTATATCCATCTGCAAACGAACCGATTCGTCGTGTATCGTCCGCAACACCGAACGCACGAAATCGGGGTCGAGAGAAAGAGCCTCGCCCTCACGCGAACGATTCTCCATAAGTTCGTTATAGCGTCGGGTCTGCAACACCGACAATCCGTGCTCGCGCTTGAATGAGGCTATCTCGCGCGAAATATCCATGCGCTTCGCAAGCAGCGAAAGCAATTCGGAATCGATGCGGTCTATCTCGCAGCGCAACTCGGCAAGACTGTCGTCTATGTGAGCGGTGTCGCGAATCACAAGAGATGAAACAATCCCGGCCAGCCGTTCGGGCGTAATCTGCTGACGACGGTCGCTCCATGCACGGTCGGGGTCGCAGTGCGACTCGATGAACAGACCGTCGAAACCTAAATCCATCGCCTGCTGCGACAGCGGCGCTATAAGCTCGCGACTGCCGCCCATATGACTCGGATCGCAAAAAATAGGCAGCTCGGGAATGCGGCGGCGAAGCTCTATCGGAATACGCCACTGAGGCGCATTGCGGTAGAGTCCGCGACCGTACTCGCTGAATCCGCGGTGAACCGCTCCCAAACGGCATACTCCCGCATTCGAAATCCGCTCCAACGCCCCTATCCACAACTCGAGGTCGGGATTCATGGGATTCTTAACCAGCACCGCCACATCGCTCCCCTCGAGCGCATTCGCTATATCCTGAACGGCAAACGGATTGGTCGTCGTGCGGGCCCCTATCCACAAAATGTCGATGCCAGCCTTCAACGCCGACTCCGCATGACGCGACGAAGCTACCTCCACAGCCGTAAGCATCCCCGTCTCGCGCTTCACTCGCTCCAACCACGGAAAACTGCTCTCGCCTACCCCCTCGAAACCTCCGGGTTTGGTTCGCGGCTTCCAAATCCCCGCACGAAACACCCCTACTCCGCAGGCCCGTAAACGGCGGGCGGTAGTCACCACCTGCTCCTCGGTCTCGGCACTGCATGGACCCGATATAACTATCGGGCGACGGGATTCGGGTATGACGGGCAGCAGCTTCATAATGCACATATTAAAAATTCATCACTTCATCTATCCCCAACTCGCGGTACTGACTCTGCAACTCCTCGTTGCGGTCCGAAAGCACCAGCAACTTGTCGCCCTCCGTGAGTTCGGCGGTTCCGCGCGGCACGAAATAGTCCCCGTCACGGCACACCATCACCACCAGCGTGTTGTCGGGCAGAGCAAGGTCGCTCACCATGCGGCCGCGGCTCAACATCGCCTCATTCACCTCCACCTCGGTAAAGGCCGACTTCATGCGGTCCTGAAGAGCGTCGCCGAACGAAGTCTCGCGCTCCTCATAGGCCAAACCCAACAGATTGGCCATTCCGCTCACCGTCGTACCCTGAACGACCAGCGATATTATGGTGACGAAAAATACTACATCGAACAACAATTCGGCCCCCATGACGCCGGCCACCAAAGGATATGTCGCAAATATGATGGGGACCGCTCCGCGAAGACCCACCCACGAAATATAGGTGCGGGCACGCAGCGAGAATCGGCGGAACGGCACGAGACAGACAAAAACCGATACCGGTCGCGCAACAAGTATCATAAAGGCTCCCACGATGCAGCCCAAAATGACAACCTGCGGCGTGAACAGCGATTCGAGATTTACAAGCAGTCCGAGCGTAAGAAACATTATTATCTGGAACAGCCACGTAAAACTGTCGAAAAAGGTCGTAAGAGTGCGTTTGTGGGCGAGCTTGTGATTGCCCACCACCAAACCCGCAATATAGACCGACAAATAACCGTTGCCGCGAATGAGCGTCGTGAAAGAGAAGGCGAAAAATACCGCCGCCAACAGCAGCACCGAATAGAGTGACGGATTGTTGAGTCCGATTTTGTTTATGGCCCACACCGTAGCCCGGCCGAACAGATAACCCGCAACGGCTCCGACCGTCATCTGCACGAAGAACATCAGCACGCTGTGGCCTGTCGTGGCATGGTCGCCGCCCGTAGAAAGAATGCCAACGAGCAGAACGGTAAGAATATAGGCCATAGGGTCGTTGCTGCCGCTCTCAAGCTCGAGCAGCGGACGCAGATTCTCGCGCAAACCCTGCTTCTTGGTGCGCAGAATGGAGAACACCGAAGCCGAATCGGTCGAAGACATCGTGGCCGCCAGCAGCAAAGCCATAGCAAAGGGAACTTCATAGCCCAGCATCGGAGCGAAAAACCACACGAATCCCGCAACGATAAAAGCGGTCATCATGACTCCCGCCGTGGCAAGCACCACTCCGGGTGCGATTACGGGCTTTATCTCGGAGAATTTGGTCTCCATGCCGCCCGAAAAAAGAATGATGCACAAAGCTATCATGCCTATGAACTGGGCGAACTGCGGAGAATCGAACGAAATCAGATTATAGCCGAACAACATTCCGACAGCCAAAAACAACAGCAGCGCAGGTGCCCCGAACCGATATGCAACCTTGCCCGCAAGCACCGCCACGATAAGCAGCACCGCACCTATCAACAGAAAATATTCGACTCCGCTCATCGGACTATTGAGGTATAAATATGTAAGTTATGGTTCCCGTCTGCTTGACGGGAGCCGAACCGTCGATATTGAACGTCGAAGAACGCGCCGACCGCAAAGCCGTTTCGCGCATACATTCATCGTAGCCGCCCGACACCGGCGATGCCGCAATAACCTCGCCGTTGCGGTTCACCGTAATGCTCACGACCACCTCGCCGCCACCCTCGCACTTGTAGGCCGGCTTGTCGAGATGGCGGTGATGACGCACCGGATTGTTTAACGAATAGGAAACCGTAACCGTTCCCGCAACCTTCACCGAACGGTCGGTATTTTCGCTCCCGTCATCGCCCTTGCGACGCCCCAAATCCTCGGCCTCGGCCAAACCGCGCTCGTACCGCTCGCGATTCTCGCGCATACGGCGGTCCACCTCCTCGGCCCGCTCATTGAGCTGCGAAGTCTGCGTGCCGCGGTCATCCTTGAGATTTTCGTTAAGGGCATTCTCGTTCGAGGCCGTATTGCGTATCGAACGCCAGTCGGTCTGCTCGCGCAGACGCTGCTCCACCTCGCGCTGCAAACGCTCCCGCTCGTCCTCCAACTGCTCGAGCGTACCCAAATCGACAATTATAGTCGAAGAGGAAGGATGACCGCCCACACTAATCTTGCCGGCAACAAAAAATATCGCCACCACAAGATAGACTATCACCGTCACCGCCAAACCCGCACGATGGTCGTATGCCCACGCTCCGGCATCGCCGCGACGGCGGTCGTCGAAAGGCAGACGTATGCGGGGACGATGCGATTGACGCGACCCGTCCGCTCCGGAAACACCGCCCGCACCGCTATTCTCATCGTGCGATGCACCCCTCTGCAACATATCTTTTTCCCTGCGTTCGATACCCAAATCTCTTTTATTGGTGCAAAAATACGATTTTTACCAAAAAATTCCTACCTTTGGACTCAAAATAACCAAACTGTAAAGTCATGTCATCGAAACAACACACGTTGAATGCCCCCATAACCTTTACGGGCAAGGGCCTCCACACGGGCCTCGCGGTCACGATGACCGTCAATCCGGCCGACGCGGGTCACGGACTCGTCTTCCGCCGAACAGACCTCGAAGGCTGCCCCACGGTACCCGCACTCTGCGAATTCGTGTCGGACACCTCGCGCGGAACCACCATCGCCAAAGGAGACGCCAAAGTAAGCACCATCGAACACATTATATCGGCTCTCTGGACCATGGGCGTCGATAATGCGCTTATCGACATCGATGCCCCCGAAACCCCTATCATGGACGGCTCGGCCCGCGAATACGCAGCCGCAATAGCCAAAACCGGAATCAAAGAGCTGGACGCCGAACGCGAATATTATCAGGTGACCGAAAAACTCGTCTATACCCTCCCCGAAAAAGGTGTCGTCATCATCATCTATCCCGATGACGAATTCTCCGCTTCGGTTCATATCGACTACAATTCGAAAGTGGTCGGCAATCAGTATGCCACCTTCAACCCGGGCGACGACTACTCCGGAAAAATCGCCCCCTGCCGTACCTTCGTCTTCCTGCATGAACTCGAACCGCTCTTCGAAAACAATCTCATCAAGGGCGGCGACCTCGACAATGCTATCGTCGTGGTGGAAAACCCCGTCTCCGACGAACAACTCGAACACCTCAAAAAAGTATTCAACAAACCCGATATCCAGATTACGGGCGGATACCTCAACAATCAGGTGCTTCGCGCAGACAACGAACTCGCACGGCACAAAATGCTCGACCTGCTCGGCGATATGGCTCTGCTGGGACGACGCATCAAAGGCCGCGTATGGGCTACCCGACCCGGGCATCATGCCAATACCGAATTCATGAAGCAAATCTTCCGTCATATACGTCGCGAAGGCGAAAAACCGCGCTTCAAGTACGATTGCCGCAAAGCTCCGCTTTTCGACATCAACCGCATTCGGGAGATGCTCCCGCACCGCTTCCCCTTCCTGCTCATCGACCGCATTTTCTATCTCGATGACGAATCGGTGGCCGGAATCAAAAACGTAACCGTGAACGAACCCTTCTTCACGGGACACTTCCCCAAAGAACCCGTAATGCCCGGAGTTCTGCTCGTGGAAGCCATGGCACAGTGCAGCGGCATACTCGTACTCAACACCGTACCCGACCCCGAAAACTACTCCACCTACTTCCTCCGCATCGACAACGTGCGCTTCAAACACAAAGTCGTCCCCGGAGACCAGGTACAGTTCGAAATCCATATAACCGAACCGCTACGACGCGGTCTGGCCGTAGCGCAGGGCAAAGCCTTCGTGGGCGACAAACTGGTCTGCGAAGCGACCATCATGGCACAGATAGTCAAGAACCAACAGTAAATTATGATAAGCAATCTGGCATACGTCCACCCCGATGCAAAAATCGGCAACAACGTAACGATAGAACCCTTTGCATACGTCGCGGGAGATGTAGTCATCGGCGACGACTGCTACATAGGACCCAACGCCGCCATCCACAACGGCGCACGCATAGGACGCGGTACACGCATTCAGGCATTCGCATCGATAGCCTGCCTGCCTCAGGACCTCAAGTTCGAAGGCGAAGTCACAACCGCCGAAATAGGCGAATACAACGACATACGCGAATATGTAACCATAGCTCGCGGAACCGGCTCGCGGCAGAAAACCGTCATCGGCGACCACAATCTGCTCATGGCATACGTACACATCGCTCACGACGACGTAGTCGGCAGCCACTGCGTAATAGCCAACCGCGTATCGCTCGCAGGCGAAGTCGAAGTGGGCGACTGGACCGTAATCGGAGGTCATGCCGCCGTGCATCAATGGGTCCACATCGGCGACCACGCCATGATTCAGGGCGGTGCCCTCGTATCGCAGGACATACCACCCTACATCATCGCAACCAACGGCGAAACTCACTATGCAGGCATTAACAAAATAGGACTGTCCAGACGCGGATTCACTCACGAACAGATTACCGCCATACACGACACCTGCCGCATACTCTTCCAGAGCGACCTCAACTATATGACCGCCTGCGAAAGAGCCGAAGCCGAACTGCCGCAATCGCCCGAACGCGACTATCTCATAGAGTTCGTGCGCTCATCCAAACGCGGAGTCTGCAAGCCCTATCAATCGAAATAGAGCCTCCGGGCAGATGACACAAACCCCGAAAGGATGCCCCGGCAAAGGCATCCTTTTTCGGTTTCAGGCATAGCCGTGCATTCCGCCCAAAATGAAATTGACTCCGAAATATGTAATCAATACATTCAGGAATGCCCCGATACAGAACAGATGGAAGAACATGGGCCTACGGAACCATGAAAGCGAATCGGAATGAAGTGCGAATGAATATATCATCAGCGTAATCAGCGCCCACACCTCTTTGGGGTCCCATCCCCAATAACGCCCCCACGAAACGTTCGCCCATACCGCTCCGATAAATATTCCGACAGTGAGGCAAAATACAGCCGGATACATAACGATACGGCTGACAGTCCGGAGGTATTCAATATCCTCACTGCAATTTCGTCTTGCCAGCCTCAGGACAACGGCCATCAAGCCGTTAAGCATTGTAAAAGCCAATAAGGTGTAGGCGGCCATGACAAACATCACGTGAAAACTCAGCAACGGAGATTGCAGAACAGGCATCAGATTGGTGATGCGGGGCGACGATTCTCCCATCATTGCCACCAGCAATGTAAATCCGCACATCAGGAATCCGAACGGCAACAGCATCCGCAAACGGCGTTGCAGCACGAGTGTCAGCAAGACGCTGCACCAAGCCATAAAGTGCATAGTTTCGAATCCGTTGGAGAGGGGTATGTGGCGGCTGACATTCCAGCGCATGGCGATCTGTGCCGTCAGGTAGAGGAACAGGATGCCGAGCATCACATTCAGCAGCCGCACGAAGCGCCCGGAAAGAGGCTTCCGCATTGCCGAGCTGAAACAGAATATCATAAAACAAAGGATGCCTATTGTCAGACACATCATTGCCAACGGTTTGTCGAAGTTCGCCCGATTGTAAATCTTTTCGGCACGAAACCGAACATTAGACGGCATAGATTCCCCACCCTCCTTGACTTGATATTGCTTTATCTTCTCCAGCAATACAATCGCTCCGGCATCATCTTTCACAGCAATCCGTTCGGCCACCATATCCATGCTGCCACGAATGAACGCCCACTGTTCGTAGGGCATATCCTCCGACGGACGGTCGGCAAGCGAGTACCATTGCAATGTTTCCGACCGAGGAACGGCATAGGGATAAATCTTCAACAGCGAGCCGGTGCAAAGCGTGCTGATGATGGAAAACTTTTCGTTGGCAGCGGCGGCATTGCGGCGGTTGGCGTCATCGCTGCGCAATGCATCATCGAGTTTATAGCCGTTCACATCGGTAAAGTCCGTCAGACGGGCAAATTTGCCGTCGATGCCCAATAGCCGTGCAGTTTGCGCGCCTTTGATTTTGATGCAGGGTTCGTTCTTCCAATCGTCATAGTAGAAGAACCATCCTGTCAGAACCTGTTCTGCGGTCAGACCTTCATAGGTCGATTTTCCGCAGATTTTGAGCGTGAAGTCGCGAGCCAGCGTCTGAAGCGGGCAGACACGGTCGTTGTAATAGATATGCAGGTCGCAGAACTTCTCTGCCGTTTCGCGGGACAACGTGCGCGGGGCGGCAGCAACGTGAGGGGCAGACAAAACAGCGATTGCTGCAATCATCGCGCTCCGTCTCAGCGACGGGTGGCGCAGCAGTCGGCGAAATGCGCTGTTCCGTTCGAAGAAGAAACCAATCATTGACAGCAGCAGCCACAGATACCCGATATAAGTGACGGTAATGCCGCAAGGGTCATGCGATACGGTAAATACGGAGCCTTTTCCATCTGCATCGTAACCCGATTGGTAGAAGCGGTAGTGGCGATAGTTGAAGATGTTATTCATTGATACGACACCTTCGGTCTTCCCGTAACTGTCCTCTACCGTTACGGTGCTGACAAAATCAGACGGAGCCGAGGTGCCTGTATAATATTCCGGATGAAAATCCGCAAGCGAAACAGTAAAAGGCAATTGCATAGTCCGATCGTCAGAGAGCAAAAAACCGGGCACCGGCGGTTCGTCGGTCCGAAGATGCAATTTGCCTTGCCGGCCGCTTAGATGCGTAAGCAGTGCGCCGACCAAAATCAGCAAAAAGGCCAGATGCAGGCAGAACGTGACAGGTCTCCGCCACATCTTCCGTTTGAGCAGATACAGCAGCGACGAAAAGGCTGCAAAGCCCCAAAGCAACAGCATCGGAAGGGCCGTATAGATATGTTCACGGGCAAAATCGCTGCCGTAGATTTTTTCAAATACAGTTGCGGCCGCCAATATCGGAATGATAAGGGCGGCGCAACCGAAAGCAGCTATCTTTAACAATCTGTCATTTCCTGTTGTCTGCATTTCACGAATGTAATTTGTCTAAATGGCGTCGATGAACTTGACAATTGCGTCGCGCTCATCCTTCGAGAGCCGGCGGAAGTTTTCCACCGTGCGGCGGGCGTCGCTCTGCGCCGAGCCGTGCCACATGATGGCCTCGATGACATTGCGGGCGCGGCAGTCGTGCAGGCGGTCGGCAGTCGCCGAACCCGTACACTTCTGATGCAGCCCCCGTCCCCACAACGGCGTGGTACGGCACCAACCCGTGCGGATATCGTTTATCATCATCAATTTGTGCTGTACCATATCGGTGTAGGGCCAAATCTTCTGATGGGGATAACGCGGCAGTTCCGTACCGGAGAAGAAGCGGGCCGGGTCGCGAATCTCGTCATCGCCCGTAGTCCACGACGGACGGTGGCAGTATGCGCAGCCTGTCTCCTCGAAAAGTTCCTTGCCGCGCTGTACCTCTGCATCATCGGCATTGCGGGCCGCAGGCACGGCCAGACCCCGATGCCATACCATCAGGTCGGTATACTCCTCATCGGTAATTTCTACGGGAAGATTCTTCGATGTCAGGTAATTGTAGATACGCTCCTCGAGCGTACCCTCCCAGAACTCGGGATATTCACGGTCGGGGTCGACACCCTCGATGTAGGATTCGAAGCCGGCCTGCACATCCGGGTCTTTCGACGAGTAAAGAGCGTAGGTGCCTGCGGCGTCGAGATAATGGAAGCGGCGGTCGCTGCGCGTGACATTCGTGATGTTCCAAAAAGCATTCGCTCCCGGACCGTCCTGCAACGGGCCGCGACTCATGGCATAGGTGTAGCGGCGGATATAGGGCGTACCGTCGCCGCCCTGGGCGGTGTTGGCGTAGAAACTTTTCCACTGTCCGTTCTCGAAATAGGCCGTGTTGAGTCCGTTGGGCATATACCCGTCAGTCTCCTGCTTTGCCCACTCGGCCACGATGTCCTCGTCGGCAATGGCATCTAACAGCCCCGAGCCGTAGATTCCGATGGTAGACTCCAACTTCACGCCATAGTCGCCCAGCGCGTCATAGCCCTGATTGTAGACATATATCGCATCCTCGGGTATCGTGACCTCGGGATAGACAAGCTCATAGCGTTCGCCGTCGGGGAAGGCGTTGCCCCACTCGTCGGTATAGTTCTTCCATTCGAGGATGATTTTACTCTCGTCGACGGGTGCTTTGAACGGTGCGACGGCACTGCTCTGGGGCATACCCGCCAGCCACGAAACATAGGCTTCAGTCGTTTTGTCGTAGACCACCAGCAGATAACCGTTGCCGATTTCGTTGGTTCGGAACGCTCCTGCTTCCTGTCGCTTGCCGTGTCCGTAGCCCGGGTGGCAGTGGATGCACGATGAACGGATATAGGCAGGACCCAGACCGTGACGCACGCCGGAATGGTTGGTCATAAACGGCTTTTCGAACAGCGCCTCTCCATTTTTGAACGA
>JAFLRS010000089.1 GCA_022511355.1 Alistipes sp. | reverse complement strand
CCATGATACCCCTCCCTTTCTCAAAGGGAGGGGAGAGGGGAGGGAATGTAAATATAGAAAAAATATTACCCCTCACTTTGAAGAAGTGAGGGAATGTAAATATGAAAATAAAAATATCATACTGCCGGCATCATTCTAAAACGTTGTTCGAACTTGGCAGATTAAAATATAATAGCCTTTTTTGAGGAAATTTATTATCTTTGCAAAGTAAACAACCGCTCTCGACTATGCCACGCATTTCAGATCGTGCGGAAGTGATGCCGGCATCGCCTATCCGCAAACTCGTACCTCTCGCCGATGCAGCCAAGGCACGCGGAGTGAAGGTTTATCATCTGAACATCGGTCAGCCCGACCTGCCCACGCCGCAGGAGGGTCTCGATGCTCTGAAGAATATCGACCGTCACATCCTCGAATACAGCCCCAGCGAGGGTTACCGTTCGCTGCGCGAGAAGATGGTGAGTTATTATGACCGGTACGGCATCAGCGTTACGCCCGACGACATCATAGTCACGACGGGCGGTTCCGAGGCGGTGATGATGGCTTTCATGACGTGTCTGAATCCGGGCGACGAGATTATCGTTCCCGAGCCTACCTATGCCAATTATATGTCGTTCGCCATTTCGGCGGGAGCGGTTGTTCGTCCGGTGCGTTCGACAATCGAAAACGGATTCGCGCTGCCGAGCGTGGAGTCGTTCGAGACTCTCATCAACGAAAAGACGCGCGGAATACTTATTTGCAATCCCAACAATCCGACGGGTTACCTCTATACGCGCGAGGAGCTGGAGAAGATTCGCGATTTGGTGAAGAGATACGATCTGTATCTCTTTTCGGATGAGGTTTACCGCGAATATGTCTATACGGATTTGCCATATGTATCGGCGTGTCATTTGGAGGGCATCGAGGAGAATGTGATAATGATGGATTCGGTGTCGAAGCGATATTCCGAGTGCGGAATCCGCATAGGTGCGCTCATCACGAAGAACAAATCGGTGCATGATGCGGTGCTGAAGATGTGTCAGGCGCGACTGTCGCCTCCGTTGGTGGGTCAGATAGTGGCCGAGGCTTCGATAGATGCTCCGAAGGAGTATATCGACAACATCTACCACGAATATGTCGAACGGCGCAACTGCCTTGTGGAGGGGCTCAACAAAATCCCGGGGGTATATTCGCCGATGCCGATGGGTGCTTTCTATACGATAGCGCGTCTGCCCATCGACGACTGCGACAAATTCTGCGCGTGGTGTCTCACCGACTTCGAGTACGAGGGCGAGACCGTGATGACGGCTCCGGCATCGGGATTCTACTCCGACCGCAGCCACGGCCGCAACGAGGTGCGTATAGCCTACGTGCTGAAGCGCGAGAAGCTGGAACGTGCGCTGTTTATTTTGGAGAAGGCTTTGGAGGCTTACAATGCGAAACATTAACAACACTCAAACGGATATGAAATCAGTGGTATCATCATTCGACGTAGACCATCGCACGCTGCGTGAGGGGCTTTATCTGCGTTCGACATACAAAATCAACGACGAGTTGTCGGTTTTGTCGTGGGATTTGCGTTTTTGCGCTCCGATGGACAAGCGTCCGCTTTCGGCGGGAGCGGTTCACACGATAGAGCATCTTATGGCCTACTGGCTGCGTATGGACGGGAAGATAGGCAAGAGTATAGTTTCATTCTGCCCGATGGGGTGTCTGACCGGATTCTATCTTTCGACGATGAACGACGTTACGGCCGACGACATCAAGGCTGCATTCGGCGAGGTTGCCCGAAAGGTTTTCCCGATAAAGGGCAAGGAGGATATTGTGGGCATGACCGAGATTCAGTGCGGCAATCCGGCTCTGTTCGACATCGAGGGTGCGAACAAGGCCGTGGCTGATTATTATAAGGTTCTGTTCGGATGAGGGTGCTGATAGCTGCGCCTACGGGGCGCGAATACCGGAATATAAAGGCGGCTGTTGCGAATGCGGGTGCGACCCGACACAGTTACGATACGGTTAATTGCGGTGTAGGCAAGGCCGAGGCTGCGGCGACGGTTGCGACGGCGGTTGCGAGGGCTTCGGAGCCTTACGACCTGATTGCGGTGATAGGTTATGCGGCCGGAACGGCAGGATTCGCGCAGGGCGATGTGGTTATGCCTTCATGGGTTCGCTATCATGACTGCAATGTTCCCGACGGATTCGTTCCAGAGCTTACCGACCCCTGCGAATTGAGGGGCGGCGACGGTACGGCGGTATTTACGGGCGATTCGTTTGTGGATGCGGCCATGGTGCGCGAGGTGAAGAGCCGATTCGGTGTCGAACGAGCGCTGTTCGATATGGAGATAGGAGCGGTGGCTATTGCGGCGCGGGTTTGCGGAGGCATACCTGTGGCGGCGGTGAAGTTCATTTCGGATGTTCCCGAGGCGGGTCATACCGACCTCTCCTACGAAGAGTTCGCCGATGCCAATTCCGATTTCATGCCGCTGCTGCGCGAGTTGGAGAAACTTTAATCAAATAAGATAAATGAGTATGAAACTGCTTTCCCGAATTTTTGTTTTGTCGGCCGTGCTGATGGCCGTATGTGCTTGCAATACGGATTCCGAAGCCGGTCCCATAATCGACATCGGCGATATCGAGGTGGTGCCGTGGTCGGGAGGCACCAGAGAACTGACTGTCAATTTCACGAATGCGGATGACAAGGAGGTGTATGTAATGGCCGACGGCACGGTGGTTCTCGATGCCATCTGCCACCATCCCGAAAGGCCGGTAATCGTATATACGGTTTCGGAGAACAATACCTCCGAGATGCGTGAAGGTTTCATTTTCGTTATGTGCGGCAATACTGTGGAACAGATTATAATTCTTCAGGAGGGCATAGGCCGCATGGAGCCCCGTTCGGGCTGGTTCGAGCTGCCGGCCGTTCCCGAAGATGAGAATCTGCTCTACTATGCGCATTCGAAACTGCCGTCCGACCATTCGAAACGCAACTATTCGTTCCTCTACGCTCCCGAACACTATGCTGCGCTGTGGGTAGCCTATCCGCTTCACGACTGCTATTTGGGCGACGCCGGCCGAAGCAAGAATTTCTACTATGACAACGATTTTGCAGCCTATTCGAATCGTCTGGGCATGGGCGGACTCGACATACAGTCGAATGTGAGTGCAGGTTCGTTCTATAGCGAGGAGGGTCTGCAGCTTTGGGACCGCGGACATCAGCTTCCGTCGGCCGACCGTACCGTTTCGTCGGCGGATAACCGAACGACATTCTACGCTACCAATATGACGCCCCAGCGCAATACTCTCAATCAGCAAATGTGGGAGAAACTCGAAGAAAATGTGCGTAAATGGAGGGGGGAAGATACCCTCTATGTCGTTACCGGTGCCGTATTCGGCGATGACTGCGACTATGCATACGACGGCGGAGGAAAGAGCAAAACGGGTAGTAAACAGGTTTGTCTGCCCGAGTACTACTACAAAGTTCTGCTGCGCACCAAAGAGTCGGCCGAAGGCAAATGCGTGGCCGATTGTACGGCCGACGAGCTGAAATGTATCGGATTCTGGGTTAAGAACGAATCCCGCAGCGGCAAGACTGTTTACTTCTCCGACGCGTGCAGTGTCGAGGAGGTGGAACAGCGCACCGGAATGACATTCTTCGTGAATGTGCCCAATGCACCTAAAGGGACTTACGACACTTCGGAGTGGCCCGGGCTCACGGCCGATTGACAATGTTTGAAACGGGGGAGTCATGTATAAATCATTGCGGCACTTTATCGGGATTCTCGAGCGTGAGGGAGAGTTGCAGCGAATCGGGACCCGCGTTTCGACCGACTGCGAGATAGCCGAGATTACGGACCGCATCTCGCAGGCTCCCGACGGCGGTCGCGCTCTGCTCTTCGAGAATACGGAGGAGGGCATACCCGTAGCGACCAATCTGTTCGGTTCGGAGCGTCGGATGGCTTTGGCTTTGGGCGTCGATTCGCTCGACGTGATAGGCAAACGCATCGAAGCTTTGCTGCATCAGGTTACGGCCCCCGACAAATCGTTCGGCGACAAGCTGCGGATGCTTCCGCTGCTGGCCGGGATGTCGAAGTGGTTCCCGAAAAAGATTTCGCGTCGCGGCGCTTGTCAGGAGATTGCCGACATTGGCGACGATGCCGATTTGACCCGTCTGCCCGTACTCAAATGCCGCGAACTCGACGGCGGACGTTTCGTTACGCTGCCCGTGGTGCATACTGAAGACCCCGATACCGGTATGCGCAATGCGGGTATGTACCGTATGCAGATTTTCGACCGGCACACTGCCGGAATGCACTGGCACATACACAAAACCGGAGCGAGACACTATGACGCTTACCGTCGTCGCGGCGAACGTATGCCGGTTTCGGTGGCCGTGGGCGGCGACCCCGTCTATGCCTATTGCGCAACAGCTCCCATGCCCGACAATATGGATGAATATCTGTTGGCCGGATTCCTGCGCCGCAAGCCGGTCCGCTTGGTGAAGTCCCTGACCAACGACATATGGATTCCCGAAGATTGCGACTTCGTTATCGAGGGTTATGTCGATACTTCGGAGGCGAAACTGCCCGAAGGTCCGTTCGGCGACCATACGGGATTCTTTTCGCTCACCGACCTCTATCCGCGTCTTCATGTCACGGCCGTGACGCGTCGCCGCGATGCCGTGTGGCCTGCGACGGTGGTGGGCATTCCGCCGCAGGAGGATGCCTATATCGCACTGGCGACCGAGAAGATTTTCCTTGCTCCGATAAGGCTCGTGCTGCAACCCGAAATCGTCGATATGACGATGCCCGTGGCGGGTACAGCCCACAACATAGCGGTAGTGTCGCTTGCCGGGCGGTACGACGGACAGGCGGTCAAGACGGCACAGTCGCTGTGGGGTGCGGGTCAGATGATGTTCAACAAGTACATGATGCTGACGTCGGAGGGGACCGAAATTCGTGATTGCGATACTTTGGCGGCATTGGTGCGTCGTGCCGATGTCGGCCGCAATATAGTGAGGAGCGAGGGTATTCTCGATGTTCTCGACCACGCGACGGCCACCTGCGGATTCGGCGGCAAGATGGCTTTCGACGCTACGGGCATAGACCCGCGTTCGGAGGCCGTGAAGATAGAGTCGTTCGAACCGTCGCTGTCGCACGGCGTGACGGCGATACCCGAATTCTATGCATCGACGCTCGAGAAGTGGGGTGCGGCTGTATTTTTCGCCCGCGAGGATGCCGATATCGAAGCGTTTCTCTCGGCGAACGATATGCGCGGCGTAAATTGCGCGTTGTTTTTCGACGAGCGGGCCTGCGGACTCGGGGCGGAGGAGTTGCTGTGGCTTGCGGCCGCCAATACCGACCCGCGCCGCGATGCCGTATTATGCGGTTCGCTGCTGGCGTTCGACGCCCGCAGCAAACGTCCGCGCAAGGCCGGAAATCCCGACCGTTTTCCCAATGTGGTGGTTTCGTCGCCGGCGACCGTGGCGAAGGTGGACGGCCGGTGGCCGCAATACGGAGCGGGCGAATTCATACCCTCGCCGTCGGAACGTTATCGCCGTCTGATGCTGTCGGACAGCGAAGAGTGGCAGTCGTAGTCTATGGCCGGAAAGAGAAAAGGTTTGTTGAAGAAGATTGATGTTCGCGGTGCCATCGCTATGGCGCCGATAATCTTTTTGGTGGCTGTGGTGTGGTATGTGCATCAGCCTCTGCCCGACGACTACTTCATACGCCGCAGGATTCCGCGCAATAATGCGGATGCCGTTGCGGCCGAACTCACCGCCTTCGACCCCAATACCGCCACCTATTCCGAACTGCGCCGGTTGGGATTGTCGCAATATGTGACCGCGGCCGTGATACGGCGTCAGGCATCGGGATGGCCGTTCGCCGTCAAGGAGGATTTGGCGACCGTGTCGGGAATTACCGATTCGATATTCTACATCCTCGAACCCTATATCGTCATCGACGAGAAGTTCAAACCCGAAAGGCGCAATTACGGTTATGAGCGTCGCGTCGGAGGTGCGGCTGCCGTGCGCGAGACGATTCGCGTTCCGTTTTCGCCCGATACGGTTTCGGTCGCATTCCTTGTCCGTTTCGGATTCTCCGAGGGTCAGGCACGCGCATTTCTGAACTACCGCGACCGCTGCGGAGGTCTGCACACCATAGAGCAGGTCGCCAAATGTTATGTGATAGACCCCGATTTCTGCGACACTCTGGCCCGGTACATAATCTTCCCCGAAGCGACCGCAGCCGAACCCGTTCCGGAGGCAGGTCCGATAGAGATAAATACGGCCGATTCGGCACAGCTGCGCAGCGTGGCCGGCATAGGCGAAAAGAGCGTGACGGCGATACTCGAATACCGCAAACAACTCGGCGGATTCTACGATGTGCGTCAGTTGGCGGAGCTTCGGGAGGTCACGGAGAGTAATTTTGAGAAAATTTTACCTCAAATTTGCTGCGACAGTTGCAATATTTCAAAAATTGATATTAACTTTGCAACCCAAAGGCAACTTTATGAACACCCGTACATAAGGTCGCTCAATTTTAGAAAACTGTACAAACTGCGACAACTGAAAGGAGGCTGGAACGGAATCGAAGAGATGATCGATGACAAAATACTCGACGAAAAGGATGCTGAAAGATTGCGTCCCTATCTTCGGTTCACACCCAAGGCTGAATGACGGTCGATTGAAGGCACGTGCCGCAACGGGGTTGCGGACGGCCGCAGCGAACAATGTAAACACAAGAATAACAAATTAAAAGACAAGACTGAATATGATTATCATGCAGGTAAAAGAGGGCGAAAACATCGAACGTGCCCTCAAGAAGTTCAAACGCAAGTATGAGCGCACCGGAGTTCTGAAGGAGCTTCGCCGCCGTCAGTATTTCA
>JAFLRS010000088.1 GCA_022511355.1 Alistipes sp. | reverse complement strand
ATCCTCGACTTCGACGAGGCCAAGAAGCGTATCGCTCTCGGTCTCAAGCAGCTTATCCCCCATCCGTGGGAGGCGCTCGACCCCAACCTCAAAGTGGGCGACCACGTTAAGGGCAAGGTTATCCTCATCGCCGATTACGGTGCATTCGTCGAGGTGGCTCCCGGTGTGGAGGGTCTTATCCACGTATCGGAGATGTCGTGGAGTCAGCACCTGCGTTCGGCTCAGGAGTTCATGAAGGTGGGCGACGAGGTTGAGGCCATGATTCTTACCCTCGACCGCGAAGAGCGCAAGATGTCGCTCGGCATCAAGCAGCTCACCGCTGACCCGTGGCAGCAAATCGAAAACAAGTATCCCGTAGGCACGAAATGCACCGTCAAGGTTCGCAACTTCTCCAACTTCGGCATCTTCGTCGAAATCGAAGAGGGCATCGACGGCATGATTCACATCTCGGACCTCAGCTGGACCAAGAAAATCAAGCATCCGAGCGAGTTCACCTCCATCGGTTCCGAAATCGAGGTTATCGTTCTCGAAATCGACAAGGATATCCGTCGTCTGAGCCTCGGTCACAAGCAGCTCGAGGAGAATCCGTGGAACGGCTTCGAGAGTCAGTTCGCGGTGGATACCGTTCACGAGGGCACCGTTACCGAACTCACCGAAAAGGGTGCAGTGGTGGCTTTGGGCGAGAATATCGAAGGCTTCGCTCCTGCAAAGCAGCTTGTTAAGCAGGACGGCACCACGCTGAAGGTGGGTGACAAGGCCGACTTCAAGGTACTCGAGTTCTCGAAGGCTACCAAGCGCATTACGGTTTCGCACACTCGTCTGTTCGAGGAGGCGAAGAAGGCTGAAGCAGCGGCTGAAAAGGCTGAAAAGCGTGCGGCTGCCGAGTCTACCAGCAATGCAATGAAGAAGCTTAACGCTTCGGTCGAGAAGACCACGTTGGGCGACATTGCGGGTCTGGCAGAGCTGAAGGCTGCAATGGAGGCTGCTCCCAAAGCGAAGAAAGCCAAGAAGACCGAGGAGTAATCCGCAGGTCGAGGCTTCGCAAACGAAAGCGGTCGGGTAATCCCGACCGCTTTTTTTGTCTTATTGCGGTGAGTTACAATCCGATAAACTCCCGCAGCAGCGAATATTCGGGGACTCCGTCGGCGGGTGCGGGAGGAAAGAGATTGAGAATCCGCAGCAGCCGCGAAGCTGTGCGGTACTCTTCGGAGTTTTGCGGTATGGCTTCGAGCAGAGGCCGTGCCACGGGGTGAAGCACCGAGAGTTCGTAGCGCAGCGACGAATCGAATACGGCATCGGCGTCGCCGAGATAGGGGAAGACCCATTTTTCTTCGCCGCGCCGCACGCCGGCCCACTGCTGAATGGTTTGGGCTGCAGAGCGTCCGCGCTGGGCGTTGTCGCGCGAGATGCGGCGCAGCAGACGCACGTCGAAAGCCGAAATGCGTTCTCCGTCGGCCGATTCGGCGGGGGTGAGGCACGAGATGAAGATTTTATATTTGCGGTTGTCGTCGATGAGGTTCGAGAGTCGCGGATTGAGTGCGTGCAGACCTTCGAGTATCATCACCGAATTGTCATTGAGTCGGAGCGCTTGTTCGTGCCACAGACGCTTGCCGCTCACGAAGTCGTAGAGCGGAATGCGCACTGATTCTCCTTCGGAGAGCCGCCGCAGACAGTCGTTGAGCAGTGCGAGGTCCACGGCTTCGACGGTTTCGAAATCGTAATTGCCGTGTTCGTCGCGCGGAGTGTTGTCGCGTTCGACGAAGAAGTCGTCGATGGATATGGGGACGGGTTCGATCCCTTTTGCGGCGAGGGAGTCGGCCAATCGGCGTGCGAAGGTGGTCTTGCCGCTCGAGGAGGGTCCCGCTTCGAGTACGGTTCTCACTCCGCGTTCGCGGTTGGCTTCGGCAATGGCCTCGGCTATCTCCGAGAGTCGGCGCGAATGGCGTCCTTCGGATTCGGCTATCAGACCTGCAAGGTCGTTGCGGCCGGTCGGTTTTAATACTGCATTCATAATTCGTTTTCGGCTTTGAACGGACGGGGACGAATGCGAAAATCCCGAAAAACGCCTCCGCCGCTTTTGTAAAGATAGGTAAAAAATCTTAACTTTGTGCAATTCGTAATCAAAATCGATATGAAAAAAGTACTCTACACCCTGTGTCTGCTGGCGTGCCTCACGCCCGCCGGATACGCCCTCTACAACCGTTACTTCGCCGAACGGACGGTCGTTATCCTCTCCACCAACGACATTCATGCCGCCATCGACAACTTTCCGCGTCTGGCCACGGCCGTCGAACGGTGCCGCGATACGGTAGCCTGCATTCTGGTCGATGCCGGCGACCGATGGACCGGCAGTGCATACGTGGACCTCGCTCCCGAACCGCGCAAACCCATCATTACGCTGATGAACCGTCTCGGATTCGAGGTGGCCACCTTCGGCAATCATGAATTCGACAGCGGACGCGAATTCCTGCGCGATATGCTCGACGAATACCGGTTCGAAATCGTGTGCGCCAACGTCCGCGCAGCCGAAGAGGGCAAATTCCCGCACATACCCGCCTATACGATTAAAAATGTCGGCGGTCTGCGCATAGGGTTCGCGGGTGTGGTTACCAACTTCCAGAACGGACACCCCGAAGGCAATGAAGCCGGATTCGAGGGGCTGGAGTTCCCCGACGCTTTCGACTCCGCAGAAGCGGCCGTGCGCGAAATGAAGCCTCACTGCGACGTGTCGGCGGTGATTTCGCATATGGGCTGCAAGTTCGACACCCTGCTGCTCAACCGCGTGACCGACTTCGACCTGATGATAAGCGGACATACGCATCTGATGCTCGCGGGCGAGGTGAACGGAACTCTCGTCGGACAGACCAAAAAAGCCCTGACAGCCGTGGGCGTCACCACGATTCGCGCGCGCGGACGCAAAATCCTCGACATCGACTACCGCAACGTGATGCTGGCCGACTACCCCTGCGACCCCGAATTTCAGGCGATGGTCGATGAAATCAAGTCGGACCCCTATCTCAACGAGATGGTGGGCTTCAATGCCGAAGCTCTCGACCTTTACGGTCTGGCCGATATGCATTCGTCGCTCATAAAACGCGCCACCGGCTCCGAAGTGGGATTCTACCACAAAGGCGGCATACGTCTTTCGGAACTCCCCGCCGACAGCGTATCGCGCGCAACGATAATCAATTCCGACATCTTCGTGTCGCACGTCTACACCATAGTCATGACGCCCGAGCAGATGCGCAAAATGATTCTCACCAAATACAACGACGACGGCAATATCAACGAGTCGCACCGCATAGACCTCTTCTGCACCGAACCCTACACCATCGTCACCGACGCTTCGGACCGTGCGCTCAACGTGAAGTTCCCCACGCTCAAAGAGGGTCGCGGATACAAAACCGCCATTTGCAGCTATGTTTTCGAGAATTATCGGGGCATCGAGGGCAGCGACGCGGAGTATTACAAGGAGCCGACGATTCCCGAAATCTTCATGGATTACTTCGTGAACAATTCGCCGGCGGTATTCTCCAACGCCGTGAAGCAGCACGTAATCCGAGAGTAGAGAGGTATAGCGGAGAAAAAAAGCGGAAACCTTTCGGGTTTCCGCTTTTTTTGCACATCGTGCAAATTATGCGACGATGGTAGAGATAAGGTAGGTCGAAGCGACGGTAAGAATTGCATACAACTCGGGGAATGCACCCAGAATAAGGGTTTTACCCATCACGTCGTGACCGTTGCCGATAGCTGCGATACCGTTGGCGCAGACCTTCGCCTGATAAATCGAGGCTGCAAGGTTCACGATGCCGACCAGAATACCTGCACCCAGAACGGCTGCACCCTGCAACATCGAGGGGTTCTGGAGGAAGTCCTGAACCATGAAGAAGCAGACGAATCCGTAAAGACCCTGCGAACCCGGAAGTGCCGACAGAATCAGATAGCTACCGAAAGCTCCGCCATTCTTTTTCATTGCGCCGACAGCTGCCTGTCCTGCGATAGAGGTTCCGACTGCCGATGCGATACCGGCGAGGCCCACCATCAATGCTACTCCGACGTAGGCCATTACCAATGCTGTTGTTTCCATAATTTTTAGTGTTTTTTGATTATTGTTTTACGTTTGAATTATTTGTCGTTTTGTTTGCGCAGGGGGTCGAAGACTCTGTTCGACATTTCGAAGCCTGCATTTTTGTAGAACTCCACAAATGTAAGACGCATGGGGTGTACCAGCGACGAGATGGCCGACATGAAGAGGTTGATGCCGTGACCCACCAGCAGAATCGGAACCATGATGATGATTTTCATCACTATGCCCGAACCTTCGGCGAAGCCTGCCGCCAGCGAGTTGAAGACCAATGCGAGTACGCCGCCCGACAATCCGATTGCGAAGAGTCGGATGTAGGACAACACGTCGCTCAGGATGCCCGTTACATTATTATAGGTATCCCACAGTCCCGAACCGATGCTCAACAGCGGATTTTTGCTGTTGAAGAGCAGCATCATGGCGGCACCCGCACCCAATACCGCATAGAATGCCGGCGACGAAGAGCCGAACCACGGAATCGCGAGCGATTCGTCCATCATGGGGAGTCCCATGGCCAGACACGCGGCCGCCACCACCGTGAACCAGCCTATCGAGGGCAGAGCCTTGACTATGCCGGCGGTGGAGGTGATGAGTATGATTTTGAGTATCATGCCGAACAGAATCTGCACGACGCCCAATGCGAGCGCCATCGAGAAGAATCGGTTCTGGAAGTCGTAGAAGTGGACTCCCGGGAAGTACTCCGAGAGATTCACTCCGAAGAACGAACCGCAGAATCCGCCGAACAGAACCGTCGCACCGCCGCATAAAAGCGTAAGTTTGGCGGCGTTTTTCATGGTTCCGGGCTTCGACTTCAGCAGCAGCACCAAACCGGCAATCATCAGCACCAAACCGTAGCCCGCGTCGTTCAGACAGATTCCGAAGAACAACAT
Source organism: Alistipes sp. (assembly GCA_022511355.1). GTDB lineage: Bacteria > Bacteroidota > Bacteroidia > Bacteroidales > Rikenellaceae > Alistipes. The sequence goes on along the minus strand of JAFLRS010000088.1, from coordinate 2,059 downwards.
ATAGAACGGGGCAAAGAAGGGCGTAAGGTCCATCGTGCCGTATTTGGGCAGCGCATAGATGCTGCCGATAAGCTCGAACATACGCGAAAAACGGTCGTTTTTGAGCTTGACCGGAGTCTCGTCTTCGGGCGTGGGGTCGCTCTTGATGTATACCACGTCGGGATATTGTTCGAGCATGGCATCCACCTTGTGCGAACTCTCCTTTTCGGCCCAGCCCTCCATCACGAGGAGCATTCCGTCGGCTTCGCGCTGTGCCGAAGTCTTGATGCGCGCATTCTGCAGACGCTCTTTCAGTTCGGCGCATTCGGCCTCGATTGCGGCCGACGAATCGGCGCACTGCGACATTACCGCATTGAGCTTCGCAATCTCTCCGCGCAGACGCTCCGATTCCGATTCCGCACCCGCCGAGTCGCACTGCGGCAGCTTCGCCTCCATGGCATCGAGCGAAATCCCGGCATCGGCCGAACGGACTATCGCCACGAAACGAACCGTTCCGTCGGCGTCGTTCACCACCTCGATGTCGTAATGCCGGCTCCATTCGTCGATGTTCTTGTCGAATGTGCTTTTGGGCGTGGTGAAGAATCGCAGATATACTCCCGCATCGGCCAGACCCTCAACTGCGGCGGGCGAAAAGGCTCCCCATGCACGCCAATCTTCGGCCAGTTTGGCCAGACGGGCCGTTTCGGTCTTCAAATCGGCGATTTGCTGAGCCGTTCGGGTGTAGAGCGCGAATACGTCGCCGCCTTGAGGCAGCACTCCCGCTTCGGGCGAATACTCATCCCCCGAACGGAACTGACGCAAAGCCTCCACAGCCTTCAGACGCGCATCCAGCTCCGAAACCAGACGACGTTCGCTGTCGTCGGCCTCCCAGCCGCGAACCGTAATCTCGACGAGACCCAGCTCGCGCAGACGTTCTATAAAATCGTCGCTCTGTCCCGCATAGAGGACAAAGTCGTATTTACTCATTTTCGCAATCATAGCTTCGACTCCTCCGCAGCCTGTTGTTGTTGCCGTGTTTTAACTATTTTCTGAGCCGATTTCGAGAGGTTTTCTTCGTCCTCCATAAATCGCTTGATTTTGCGTATGGCGTCTTCGTAGCCCGGAATCTGCACCTTTTCGTAGAGATTGACTTTCTGCGTCGTCTTGCGGCGGGCATAGTCGAGCAGCTCCATGCGGCGGTTGAAGACCTCGTAACGAATGCCGAGTTCGGCCAGCTCCTTCAGTATGCGCACGCCGTCGGAAAACCACAGCGGCGACGAAAAGGCATCGAAGGGCTTCTGCTCGAACAGGATGCCCTCGAATTCGGGAATCCGTACTCCGGCAATCTTCCGCATCGAGAGATTTACATCCTCGATACGCAGCAGCGTCGTGTCGAATTCGCCCCACAATGCCGACATATAGTCGTAACGCGCTATGGCGGCATCGAGCTGCTCCTTCAGATCACGGGCCGTATCCTTGGCGCGCTTCACCTCCGAACGCAAGGCACTCTCCTTGCTTTTGATGGTCGGCAGCGCGTTGCGGCGTATCTTGAGCTGTTTCCCCAGCTCCCCGAGCGAAGTCTTGTTATATTGAAATTTGATAGCCATTTTTTGTCTTTCGGTTTCAGCGGACTCAAAGGTTTACGCTTTCCAGTACTTTTCGGTAAGTTCGGCCTTGATTGCGACCTCCTCGCGCGAGAAGTATTTGGCAAAGAGAGTCCATGCGATGTCGAGCATCTTTTCGATGTCGATGTTCACGTCTATCGAGAGCAGCTGCTCCGAGTAGTCGCGGGCGAACTTCAATGCGCGTTCGTCGTAATCCGAGAGGTCGAAACCGTTTTCGAGTTTGGTCTTTGCGTTGGCGGCATCGGCGTAGAGACGCACGCAGGCGTTCATCACCTGAGGATGGTCTTCGCGGGTCTTCTTGCCTATAACCAACTGCTTCAGACGCGACAGCGAACGGAACGGGTCCACTATCACCTTGCCCGTATCGGTGTCGTTGCGCAGGAACAGCTGACCCTCCGTAATGTAACCCGTGTTGTCGGGGATTGCGTGGGTGATGTCGCCGCCCGAAAGGGTCG
>JAFLRS010000087.1 GCA_022511355.1 Alistipes sp. | reverse complement strand
CGGGTCTGGAAATAGATGTCGGGGTTCTGAGCCGTACCGCGCGTAACGGGGTGTTCGGGATTCAGAGCGCGTTCGCGGAACGACTTGAGAGCCTCGCGGTCGAGCAGCGCCGTAAGCGACGCTTCGTCCATCAGCTCGATCTTCTGAATCTCGTGCGAGGTGCGGAATCCGTCAAAGAAGTGAAGGAAAGGAACGCGGGCCTCGACAGCCACGAGATGCGCTACGCCCGCAAGGTCCATAACCTCCTGCACCGACGAAGTTGCCAGCATGGCGAATCCGGTCTGACGGGTCGCCATAACATCCTGATGGTCGCCGAAAATCGAAAGCGACTGTGCAGCCAATGCACGTGCCGACACGTGGAAAACTCCCGGCAGCAACTCGCCCGAAATCTTGTACATGTTGGGAATCATCAGCAGCAGACCCTGCGATGCGGTGAAGGTCGAAGTGAGGGCACCGCTCTGCAACGAACCGTGAACCGCTCCGGCAGCTCCGGCCTCGGACTGCATCTCGACAACCTTGACCGTCTCGCCGAAGATGTTTTTGCGGCCCTGAGCAGCCCACTCATCGACTAATTCGGCCATCGTCGATGACGGAGTAATCGGGTAAATGGCAGCTACTTCCGAAAACATATACGCAATATGCGCAGCTGCATAGTTACCGTCACAAGTGATAAACTTTTTTTCAGCCATATTTTTGTTCTGTTTAGTTGGATTTCTCTCTGTTTCGCGCACTCCTCATATATATAAGTACGCATTCCGTGCGCAAATTTACAAAAACATCCTCTATCATCCAATTTTTTGACCGACGAAAAAAAATCAAAAAAATCACTACTATGTATTGCATAATTATAAAAAATTAACATATCTTTGCATCGTCAAAGTCAAAGTTTCATCGCAAAAACGCAGCAAACAGATTATGAAACACTTCGCTACAGCCTTGCTCATAGTACTCGGAACAGTACTCACGACATCGGTCAATGCAAAGACATTCAAACAGATACAATCGCCCGTCACCGGCCGCATCATCGACTCCGAAGGCGCTCCCGTAGCCTATGCCACGGTGGTGGCTCTGCAAAAAGGAGTGCAGGCCGACGGCACCGTCACCGACGACAACGGCGCATTCTCGCTCCCGCTGCGCGACGGAGAATATACCCTCTCGTTCGAATTCATAGGCTGCAAAACCGAAATCCGCGAAATACGACTCGACGGTCCGCTCGACATTGGCGTCATCACACTCGAAGAGTCCGACATCCGCATAGGCAAAGTCGAAGTTACAGCGCAGATAATCCGGCGCGAAGCCGACCGATTCGTGGTGGACGTCGCCAATATGCCCGCCGCCATAGGCAAAGACGGCGTGGAGATTCTGCAAACCTCGCCCGGCGTATTCATCAACGACGACAAAATAACCGTGAACGGCAAAACCGGAACGAAAGTCTACGTGAACGAACGCGAAATACGCTACACGGGCGACCAACTGCTCAGCTATCTGCGCGGACTGAAAACCGAAGAGATTCAGAAAATAGAGGTGGTCCCCGTCTCGGGCGCCGATTACGATGCCGACTCCTCAGGCGGAATAATAAAAATCACGCTGCGGCAACGACGCGACGACGGTCTGATGGGAAGCGTCACTCTGCGCTCCAACATCAACGATATGCTGCAACTCGTCTCGCCCTCGGCCAACATCGACTACCGCAACGGCAAATGGACCCTCAGCGCTTCGGGCTACTACAACTACAGCCGCAACCGATTCACCTCCGAAGAGGTGACGCGCTACCCCATGAACGACAACAGCATTACAGCCACCTCCGACCTGCCGCAACCCTCGCAATGGTATCGTGCCAAAGCAGGTGCAATCTGCGAAATAAACAGCCGTCACAGCACAGGCGTCGAGGTCGAATACAACGGCAGCAGAGAGAAATCGCCCAACAACACATCGTCGCAACTCACCGACCCGCTGCAACAACTCACCGAAACAAGCATCGGCCGCTATTCCGGCAAAGGCCGCTCGCACAACATCACCGCACGTTTCAACTACATAGCCAAACTCGATACGCTCGGTTCGGTGCTGAAGGTGCTGGCCGACTACACCAATCAGAAATCGTCGTCGGGCAACGACTACACAACCGAAAAAATTACCGAAATCGCCGGCATCAGCCATATGCGCGACAGCATCTATCGCGACCGGTCGGGCACCGACTACAACATAGCCACCGTCAGCATCGCCTGCGAAAAGGTCTTCTCACCCAAATTTACCCTCAAAACCGGCGCAAAATACACCTACAACCTCATGGAGAGCTTCTCCGTCTACGACCATCTGCAAAACGACGCGTGGATAACACGTCCCGACTACAACTACGACGTGAACTACACCGAAAACATAGCCGCTCTCTACGCCATAGCCGCAGCCCGACTCGGACGCTGGGGCATAACCGCAGGTCTGCGCGGCGAATACACCAACACCTCCGGACACAACAACATAGCACGACAAAACTATTTCAGCCTCTTCCCCAACGCCAACATATCGTTCGGACTCACCAAAGACTACTCCTATATGCTCGTGGGGCAGTATGCACGCAACATCAGACGACCCAACTTCTGGGCCCTCAACCCCGCACGCAGTCAGGTCTCGGAGTACACCTACCAAACCGGCAATCCCGACCTCGCACCCTCATTCTACGACCAAATCACACTGTCGGCCGTACTCAAATACAAGTATACCATCTCGTTCGCGGCCACATTCGCGCGCGACGAGATTCAGCAGGTCGCACTCACCGACCCCGATGACCCCAATATCAACTACATAGGTCAGGAAAACCTCGACCGCGTGGACGGCTATTTCCTGACAGCCAACCTGCCCTTTCAGTTCACCCGATGGTGGTCGGCCAACATCAATCTCACGGGCGGATATCAGGGAACGCGCATCCGCAAAGGCGAAGCGCAGGTGTTCCACCCCTTGCTCAACTGGAGCCTCTCGACTACCTTCACCCTGCCGCTGCAATTCTACATCAGCATCGACTACTTCGGAATGGCCAAAACCTACATCTCCAACATCTCCATGGGCGGCATCAACTCCATGAGCGCATCGGTCAAAAAACGACTCCTCGACGACAAACTTACACTCTCCGCAGGCGTCCGCAACATCATACCCATGAACAACCGCATATCCTACAAGGATGCCGGATTCACACGCTCCATAACCATTAAACAGGGATGGTCCAGACCCGCATTCATATTCTCGGCCTCCTACAATTTCAATTCGGGCAAGAAGTTCAACGTCAGAAAGATAGAATCGGATGCCGACGAAAGCCGTCTGGCAAAGTAGACAACAAAAAAAAGAGTGCCGAAGCACTCTTTTTTTTTTCGCATTTTACCTATGCTCGGCCACCCATCGGGCAAGCTCCTCGAAATCGGAAACCGACAACTGCTCGGCCCGCATCGTGAAGAATCGGTGTTCGGCTCCTCCGAACGAACCGAATGCCGCCCGCAGCGGATTGCGCAGCATCTTGCGGCGCTGACCGAATGCAGCCTTCACCACCTTCACGAACAACGCCTCGTCGCAATCGAGCCGCCGCACCGAATTGCGCTTCAATCTTATCACCGCACTCTTCACCTTCGGCGGCGGATTGAATACGCTCTCGTTCACCGTGAACAGATATTCGATGTCGTACCACGCCTGCAACAACACGCTCAGAATGCCGTATTCGCGCGAACCAGCCTTTTCGGCTATGCGCACCGCCACCTCCTTCTGAATCATGCCCACGCATTCGGGCACCGAATCGCGATTCTCGATAATCTTGAAAAATATCTGCGACGAAATATTATAGGGAAAATTGCCTATGACACGCACTCCCGACGGAAATCTCTCCGCAAGGTTCATCTCCAGAAAATCACACTCCCACAGCCGTTCGGATGCAAATTCGGGATAATGCTCCCTGAGATAGGCGACGCTCTCGCCGTCGATTTCGGCTCCGAAAGTGCGCAAATCGTCGCGTTCGAGCAGAAAACGTGTAAGCATACCCGTTCCGCAACCCACCTCCAGAACATCGGCAGGCGACGCCGCATCCCCGCCCGACATTGCACCGGCTATCTTGCGCGCGATATTGGAATCGGTCAGAAAGTGCTGACCCAAAGATTTTTTAGCCCTTACCTCCATCGGTTCAACGCTCGAAGGCAAAACCTATGTAAGCGTTTTCGAACTTCTCGAACATCGACACAACCGACGACAACGCCGAAACCTTCGAACCCAAAGCCACTACCAAATCGACCAGCTTGCGGGCCGGAAATACCAGCTCGAGCTGCGTACCGTTGATATAGGCCCTGCCCGAAAAAGAGCCCAATTTGCCCGTATCGAGAGTTATGACATGAGTCTCGGGGTCGAAAGTGTAGGTCCCCGACAAAGTTTTCGACTTCACCGGCATAGAGAAATTGCCCGACGAATCAAAAGTTATCGAACATATCCCCTCGCGAATGCCAACCTTCTCGAAGACCGACGTGAGCTTCGAATCAGCCGACGAACCGACAAGCGCACCTGCCACATTGCCGGCAGCATCGTCGCCGTCGAACCGAACAGCCGGTTTCTTGTATCCCCACGTCCCGACAATGGCTACAGCCGTGAGTTTGCCGCCCGTGGCTTCATCCACATAATCGGTGGCGACCTTCTTCAAGGCATCGACCCAACTCTGGGCTTCGGCTGTCGCAACACCGCACGACAAAAGCATTATGAATATAAAAAATCTCTTCATATCGATTCCGTTTTGACTAATTACCCTGTTCGCAAATAAACTTTATCCTCACCAAACGTATCTCCTCGTCGGTGTAGTCGCTGCCCAGTTCGGCTATGGCCTCATCCAGCGAATCGCTCTGGGCATCCTCCTTGAAATAGAGGTATATGTCCTCGGCCTTCTCCTCGTCCATGAACTCGTTGATGTAGTAGGATATGTCCAGACGAGTTCCCGAATTGACTATGCCTTCGATTTCGCTCAGCAGCTCGTCGAAATCCAAATCGCGCGCACGGGCTATATCCTCGAAATCCATCTGACGGTCGATGGACTGTATTATGAAAATCTTGTTGCCCGAACGGTTGCCCACCGACTTCACCACCATATCCTGCGGACGGACTATATCCTTCTCCTCGACATAAGCCTTGATGAGCTTAATGAACTCCTCGCCGAACTTCCTGGCCTTGCCCGCACCTACGCCCGTAATGTTCTGCATCTCCTCGATGGTGATGGGGTACTGAACCGACATATCCTCGAGCGAGGGGTCCTGAAATATCACGAACGGAGGCAGTCCGTTCTTCTTGGCCACCTTCTTGCGCAAATCCTTCAGCATGGCGAACAGCTCTTCATCGGCCGCTCCGCCCTTGCCCGACGGCACCGCCGACTCGGCTTCGCGCTCCTCTTCGTCGTAGTCGCGGTCGAGAGCCACCGTAACGGGACGCGGGAACTGTATATACTTCTCACCCTCGGCATTCACCGATATAAGACCGTAATTCTCGATATTCTTGTCGATAAGCCCCATTATCAGCGCCTGACGCAGCACCGCTCCCCAGAAACGGTCGTCGTGACCCGAACCCGCACCGAACCACTTCAGTTTGTTGTGTCCGTAGCTCTTTATCATGGCGGTGGTCTTGCCCGTCATAAGATTTACGATGTGGTCTATCTTGAACTTGTCGCCCACGTCGCGCAGAGCCTCCAGCACCATCTTCATCTCATTCTTGGCCTCGACGTGCGGACGTTCGCTGCGGCAGTTGTCGCAATTCCCGCAGTTGGGCTCGTCGTACTCCTCGCCGAAGTAGTGAAGCAGAGTCTTGCGGCGGCACAATGCACTCTCGGCATAGGACACCGTCTCGAGCAAAAGCAGTTTTCCTATCTCCTGTTCGGCGATAGGCTTGCCCTGCATGAACTTTTCGAGTTTCTGAATATCCTTGTAGCTGTAAAAGGTAAGACATATACCCTCGCCTCCGTCACGTCCGGCGCGGCCCGTCTCCTGATAGTAACCCTCGAGCGACTTGGGGATGTCGTAATGGATGACATAGCGCACGTCGGGCTTGTCGATGCCCATTCCGAATGCGATGGTGGCCACTATCACATCGACACGCTCCATGATGAAGGCATCCTGATTGTCGGCGCGCGTCTGCGCATCCATGCCCGCATGATAAGGCAGTGCCTTGATGCTGTTGGCCACAAGCAGTTCGGCCAGCTCCTCCACCTTCTTGCGGCTCAGACAGTAGATAATGCCGCTCTTGCCTTCGTTCTGCTTTATGAAGCGGATTATTTCGTGTTCGGCATTGTGTTTGGGCCGTATTTCGTAGTAGAGGTTCGGACGGTTGAACGACGATTTGAATACCGTGGCGTCGGACATACCCAGATTCTTCTGTATGTCGAGCTGCACCTTGGGGGTCGCCGTAGCGGTGAGGGCTATCAGCGGAGCCTGACCTATATCGTTGATTATGGGTCGTATGCGGCGGTATTCGGGGCGGAAGTCGTGGCCCCATTCCGATATGCAGTGCGCTTCGTCGATGGCGTAGAACGATATTTTGATTTTGCGCAGAAATGCCACATTGTCCTCTTTGGTGAGCGATTCGGGAGCGAAATAGAGAAGTTTGGTCTTTCCGGCCAGCACATCCTCGCGCACCTGCTGCACCATGGCCTTGCTGAGCGAAGAGTTGAGGAAGTGCGCGATTCCCGATTCGGTGGAGAAGGTGCGCATCGAATCGACCTGATTCTTCATGAGCGCTATCAGAGGCGAAATGATGATGGCCACGCCATCCATCAGCAGCGCCGGAAGCTGATAACACAGCGACTTGCCGCCGCCCGTAGGCATAAGCACGAAGGTGTCCCTGCCTGCAAGGACGTTGCGTATTACACCCTCCTGATTCCCCTTGAACGAAGAGAATCCGAAATACTCCTTAAGTTTAGCGTGGAGCTTTTCTCCGTCGTATCTGTCAGTAGCCATGAAAGTCAAAAAATGTCGATTTCCACATTTTCAGTCAAAGATAAAACTTTATTTCGAATTTTTATAATAACTTTGTAAA
>JAFLRS010000086.1 GCA_022511355.1 Alistipes sp. | reverse complement strand
ACGCCGAAGCCAACGCCATAACCAAAGTGGCCAAAAGCGCCAACAACTGCGACGGAGCAACACTCTATGTTACGGCATCGCCCTGCATCGAATGCTCGAAACTGATTATTCAGGCCGGCATTAAGCGCATAGTCTACTCGGACCGTTACCGCAGCGACGACGGACTGGAACTGCTGCGGCGCGGCGGCATCGAATGCATACAGTTGGAGATATAAAAAACCGACCCTTACCTTCCGCGGCCTGCTGCGCGGGCCGCAACAAAAAAGCGCCGCAAAGAGATTTCTACTCTTTGCGGCGCTTCGCTCTACGGCTCACGGCCGGCTCAGAACGGCAGGTCGTCGGGGTCCTCGGCAGGAGCCGCCACGGGAGGCTGCTGTACCGGCACAGGAGTCGGAGCATAGCCCTGCGGCTGTGCAGGCTGACCGTAACTCTGCTGCGGCTGCTGATAACCGCCGCCGTTGCCGCCGGAAAGACGCTCGCCGCCATTACCCGAATTGTCGCTGCGGCGGCCGAGCAGCTTCATGTCGGAAGCCACAATCTCCACCGAGAAGTGTTTCTGATTCTCGCGGTCGGTCCATTCGCGCGAACGAAGGCTGCCTTCGATATAGAGTTGCGAACCTTTGCGCACATAACGGTCCACCACGTCGGCCAGACCGCGCCACAGCACGATGCTGTGCCATTCGGTATACTCCTTCGCCGTGTTGGTCTGACGGTCGAAGGTTCTTTCGGTGGTCGCAAGGCGCAGATTGGCAACCTTGACACCCGATTCGGTGGTGCGGATTTCGGGATCGGCACCCACGTTTCCTACAAGTATAACCTTGTTAATCATATTCTCTGTTACTTTAGTTGTTTCAACATCTCAACGAAGAGCGTACCCATCTTTTCGCCCGCACGACGGCCCTGACGCTGTACATCTTCATGGTCGCCTATCTCGTCGCTCAAACCGCAGTTGGTGATGACCGACACCGCGAACACCGGAACCGACATATGACGCGCTACAATCACCTCGGGAACCGTGGACATACCCGCAGCATCGCCGCCGATAGCCTTGAAATAGCGGTATTCGGCCTGAGTCTCGAAGGTGGGACCCGTCGTCGCCACATATACTCCGTACTGAAGCTTGAGGCCGTTGGCTTCGGCTATCGAGGTCGCCAACGCAGCAAACTCGCGGTCATAGCAATTGTGCATATCCACGAATCGGGGTCCGAAATCATCCTTGTTGCGTCCGATAAGCGGATTGGGCATCAGATTGATGTGGTCGGTGATAATCATCAGGTCGCCGACACGGAATGTGGGATTGATTCCGCCGCTCGCATTCGACACGAAAAGACGTTCGATACCCAACAGCTTCATTACGCGCACGGGAAATGTCACCTGCTCCATGCCGTAACCCTCGTAGTAGTGGAACCGACCCTGCATGGCCACCACACGATGACCTTCGACCGTTCCGAAAATAAGGCGGCCCTTGTGGCCGGCGACCGTCGAAACGGGAAATCCCGGAATATCCTTGTACTCCAGCGAATATGCAGTGTCGATACGGTCGGCGAAATCGCCCAGACCCGTACCCAGAATTATACCCGTCGAGGGTTTGAAATCGTTGGTGGCGGCAACTATGAATTCGGCCGTTTTTTTAATTGCGTCTGACATCTTTGTATATGTTTTTCAAAAAGTCCTTTTCCGAATCTTCGAGGTATTCGAGCCGCACGGGCTGATAGAACATACGGTCGCGCAGTGCAGCCGGAATGCGGTCGCTGTTGAAGAGCTTCACGGCATCCTTTTCGGTCATCACCACGCAGGCTTCGGGATGCTCGGCGAGTTTGGCCGCCAAAGCACGCAAATCGGCTATACGGTATACATGATGGTCGTTGAACGTCAGTTCGTCCACCACCTTGAAACGGCCCGCCAAATCATTGAGGAAGACCGAAGGATTGCCGATACCGGACATGGCAATAACCTCGTCCTGACGACGCGACGGTTCGGGAATCATCTCTTCGGCATCGGCGTCGACGGGGAATACGCGACGCAAAGGCAACGCTTCGCTCCGCATGAAATATATCTTCTGATTGGCCGTCTTGAGCAGCTTGCTGCGCATCAGACGACGGTCGATGGGCTTCATGTCGGCTCCGCACTTGGTCACCACGAAGTAGTGGGCGCGCGAAAGCGACGAACGGGTATCGCGCAGCGAACCGTAAGGCAGCATCGAATCCTCATCGACGGGACGCGTCGAATCGATAATCACGACATTCACGAGCGGCGTGACGCTGCGATGCTGAAAACCGTCATCCATCACTATAACCTCCACCTCGGGATGTTCGGCCATGATGCGGCGAATGCCCTCGGCCCGCTTCTCGCACACGACCACCACCGTATCGGGGAATTTCATCTTTATCTGGAGCGGCTCGTCGCCCGTATCGCGATAAGAGTCGGAAATCCGCACCTCGCGATAACCTTTCGTGCGGCGGCCGTATCCACGCGACAGCACGGCCACATGGCAGTCGTCGCACAACGAATCGACAATCATCTCCGTGGTAGGAGTCTTGCCTGTGCCGCCGACCGTAATGTTGCCCACGCAGACAATCGGAATCTCGAACTTCTCGCTCGACAACACGCCGTTGTCATAGAGAAAATTCCTGAACTGAACGCCCGCTCCGTAAAGTATCGATGCTATTTTCTTGAAAAATTGCAACATTACAGCAAAATAATCTTTCAAAGATAAGACAATTCCCGCAATCCGCAAAGAGTAGAAGTGCATATTTTGAATTTCAACCACATTTTAATCGCTTTCACCCCGTTTCGAATCTTTTTTCGCGTTTTTTAGTTATCTTTGCCTTGATATGAAAAGACCCGGAATATTCACCATAAAGTCAGCACGCCGGCTCGCAGCAGCCGCAATCATGACTCTGCTCGCGATGATTCCCTTCACCTCATGCCGCAACCGCACGGACAACAACTCCGAAAAAGGCGAAGAAGGGCAAAATATGCTCTACGGAATATGCATCGACGACTATACCGCCGAACAGGGAACCGTCGGCAACGGTCAGACCCTCGGCTCGATACTCAATCGCTACGGCGTGAGCGCCGCCGCAGTGGACCGTCTCGACCGCGCAGCCCGCGACATCTTCCCCCTGCGCAAAATACGGGCAGGCAATGCCTATACGGCTTTCCTCGCCCCCGACTCGGCAGGCTTGCATCTCGACTATCTCGTCTACGAACAGTCGGTAACCGACTATGTGGTATTCGGATTCCGCAACGATTCGGTGACCGTCACCACCGGACAAAGACCCGTCACCCTGCGACGAATGAAACGCACCGCACAAATAGAATCCTCGCTGTGGTATGCCATCATGAAGGAGGGGCTGCCCTACTCGCTCGCCGCCGAACTCGAAGAGGTATATCAGTGGACCGTCGATTTCTTCAGCGTGCAAAAGGGCGACGCATTCACCGTCATCTACGACGAAAAATTCATAGATACGCTTCCGGTCGGCATCGACCGCATCTGGGGCGCCAAATTCACACACGCAGGCAAAGATATCTACGCCATACCCTTCATTCAGGACGGACGGCTTCGATACTGGGAGTACGACGGCGGCAGTCTGCGCAAACAGATGCTCAAAGCACCGCTCAAATTTACGCGCATAAGCTCCAAATTCTCCAACGCACGCTATCATCCCGTACTCAAACGCTACCGCCCTCATCACGGCGTCGATTACGCGGCCCCCAAAGGCACTCCCGTACACGCAGTCGCCGACGGCATCGTTGTCAACAAGGGCTGGGACTCCAAAGGCGGCGGCAACTACATCAAAATCAAACACCCGAACAACATGACCACCGGCTATCTCCATCTGAGCGGATTCGCCAAGGGACTGGCTCAGGGCAAACACGTCTCGCAGGGTGAACTCATAGGATACGTCGGCAGCACCGGAGTATCGACCGGTCCGCATCTCGACTTCCGCGTATGGAAAGGCTCAACGCCCATCGACCCGCTCAAAATTCCGCAGGAACCGGCCGAACCTATATCCAAAGCCAATCGCGCGGCATTCGAATCGGTGCGCGACCGCATAGTGGCCGAACTCGAGGGCGATATCGATGACTCGCAGCGCGTGACGCAGCTCGACTCGGTAATCGTCGCGACAGCAACCGACGCCACGGAACGGCAATGAACGAAAGAGTCAAAATATCGGAGTTCGTAAAAAGGCATCACGTGCTGACGTTGGCCACGGTGTCGGCAGAGGGCTTACCCTACTGTTCGAACGCCTTCTACGCCTACGATTCGGAACGCAACGTGCTGGTATTCACCTCCGACGAAACAACACGCCATGTCCGTGAAATGGCTCTGCATCCGACGGTCGCCGCTTCGATAGTACTCGAAACCCGCATCGTGGGCAAGATTCAGGGCTTGCAGATATGCGGAACCGTATGCCGCGGCGACGCGACAGACCGCAATCTGTATCTGAAACGGTTTCCATATGCCGCAGCCATGGGCGAATTGTGCGCATGGCGGCTCGAACCCGATTTCATGAAATTGACCGACAATACATTAGGATTCGGAAAGAAATTGATATGGAAGAAAGACTCAACACAGGAGTGATAATAGTGGCCGGCGGAAGCGGCACCCGCATGGGAGGCGGAATACCCAAGCAATTCCGCATCGTGGGAGGCGAACCTCTGTTGGTGAGGAGCATCAACACCTTCGCCACGACTCTGCCCTCGGCCCGCATAGTGGTGGTGCTGCCCGAAGCCTGGATCGACTTCTGGAGAGACTTGAGCGCACGTTTCACCGTCGCCCGTCACACGACCGTGGCCGGAGGCCGACAGCGGTTCCACTCGGTAAAGGCCGGACTCGAAGCCCTGCCCGAAGATACCCGATTCGTGGCCGTTCATGACGCCGTGCGCGCCCTTTGCTCCAAAAAACTTATCATACGGGCGCTGCAGTGCGCCGTGGAACACGGTTCGGCCGTTCCGGCAATCGTACCCGTCGATTCGTTCCGCACGGTAGACCCCCGCGGCATCAACATCGTCACCGACCGCAATGCCCTGCGCATAATACAAACCCCGCAGATATTCCCCTTCGAAGAACTGCGGCAGGCTTATCGCACCGAATACGACCCGTCATTCACCGACGACGCTTCGGTGGCCGAACGCGCCGGAATGAAAATCGTCCTCTGCGAGGGCGAACGCTCCAATCTGAAAATAACCACACCCGAAGATATCGCAATAGCCGAATCGATACTCGAATACCAAAATGAAAATATATCCGTATAAAATCAACGCCCGCACGGGCTACATCACAGCCGCCTACATAGTGGTGACAGCGGTGCTGGCAGCCGTCATGGGGCTGCTCTACGAAGGAGGTTATCTCTCGGCGTGGTTCCTCTCGTTCGCCATGGCGCTGGTAGCCCTCACCGTGCTGTCGATACCACGCAAACTCGCTCTGTCGGACACCACGCTCTACATCCGATGCATACTCGACATAACCGAAATCCCCTACTCCGAAATAGCTTCGGTGCGGCCCGTCGGACGGAAAGATATGCGATGGGTACTTCCGCTCTTCGGATGTATGGGCTTCTTCGGCTACTACGGCCATTTCATCGACCTGAAAAATATGCGTCACATCGAGATTTACGCCTCGACATGGAGCAATTTCATAGAGATTACCACAATCTACGAAAAGACCTACTACGTATCCTGCCCTCAGCGCGACGAACTGACCGAAGAACTTCGCAGCAGACGACCGCAACGCGATTCGAGAGACGGAATATAAAGAAACAAAATGACCGCTTTTGCAAGCGGTCATTTTGTTTTCGGCCGGAGGAGAAAGCCTCCGTTATTTCTCGAGAATGGCCACGCTGCGGCGGATAAAGTCGGAGAGAGCCTTGCCGCGAAGCAGACCGTTGGCCAGCAAAGCCAAATCTATAACCTGACCCACAACATCGTTGCCGACGCCTATCTCCTTCAATCGCTCCGAACGTCTGTCGCGCAGAGTCGTTACCTTCTTCGACAAATCTTCACGCATCGAACGCTCCTCGGAACTCAATTCATCCTCCTTCTTGTCCTTCACGACCTCCTCGAAACGACGCTCCTCGGCCAACGCCGCATCTATCTCGCCGTTGATGCCGCGCAACCCCTCGCCGTACTCCTTCTCGACCTCCGAAAGTATCTCGGCCACCACGGGATGATTCGCATTCACAGCAATCGTGAAGCTGTCGGGCATCTCGCCGTAAAAACGGCTCATGCCGCCGCCCATCGCCGACATCTCTTTCATTCGGCGCATGAACTCGTTCTGCGTAATCACGGCAGGCGCATCCTCGGGACTCATCGCCTCGAATGTCACGTCGTAACGAACCTTGTCCTCGCGCGGAACACGGCTCTCGAATACCGGACGCAACACCTCCTGCTGCAATTCGCTCAACGACATCTTGGGAGTCTCGGCCTTGCGTATGAGTTTGTCGACAACGTCGCTGTCCACTCGCACGAAACGCGTCTTCTCGTTCTTCGACTCGTACCAGCTGATGTAGTGACCGTCGAGCTGACCGTTCATCTCCAGCACGCCGTAACCTTTCGACTTCGCAGCCTCGATGAACGAATGTTTGGCCACGGCATCGTCGGCATAAAGCAGTATCAGATTGCCGTCCTTGTCGGTCTGGGCCTCCTTCACAGCCTCGACATACTCCTTGCCGGTCGAATATCGGCCTTCCACATCCTTCCACAACATGAAATCCTGAGCCTTCTCGGCGAACTTTTCGTCGGTAAGGATTCCGTACTGAATGAATATCTTAAGGTCATCCCACTTCTCCTCGTACTCCGAACGCGAATTTTTGAATATCTCCGACAGACGGTCGGCCACCTTGCGGGTGATGTAGCTCGAAATCTTCTTGACGTTGGAGTCGCTCTGCAGGTAGCTGCGCGACACGTTGAGCGGAATGTCGGGCGAATCGATTACTCCGTGCAGCAGCGTGAGATATTCGGGAACGATGCCCTCCACCTGATCGGTGACGTAAACCTGATTGGAGTAGAGCTGAATGCGGTCCTTGCGAATCTCCATGTTGTTGCCGATTTTGGGGAAGTAGAGAATACCCGTAAGATTGAACGGATAGTCGATGTTCAGATGGATGT
>JAFLRS010000085.1 GCA_022511355.1 Alistipes sp. | reverse complement strand
CACGACCTTCGGAACCACAATCCGTCACTCTAACCAACTGAGCTACATCCACCATTTACGATTCGTTCTCCGAATCGGCTGACAAAGGTAATATACTTTTTGCGTTTGTCCAAATTTTTTGAGGTTTTTTTGAATCCGAACCCCTATTTCAACAGGTTTCGCGCCTGAAGTATCGCCGCATCCGTAATCTCGCTTCCCGAGAGCATTTTCGCTATTTCGGTCACGCGCTCGCCGTCGCTCAAACGGCGGATGTCGGTTCGTCCATCCTCCTTGTAGACCACGAAATGCGCTCTGCCTTTCGAGGCCACCTGCGGCAGATGCGTTATGTTGATTACCTGCATCGCGTCGGCCAGCTCTGCGATGATTTCGCCCATGGCATCGGCTATGCGTCCCGAGACTCCCGTGTCGATTTCGTCGAAGACTATCGCCGGCAGATTCATGCGGTTGGCAAGCAACGACTTCAGCGAGAGCATCATACGTGATAGCTCTCCGCCCGAAGCTATGCGCTCGACAGGTTGCGGAGCCATGTTTTTGTTGGCCGTAAAGAGGAATACGGCTTCATCGCGTCCGTCGGCCGTAAGCTGGACCGAGGGTTGCAGCACCACTTCGAACCTTGCATCGGGCATTCCTAAACGGGCCAGACGCGAAGTTATCTCCGCACCGAATTGCGGAGCTATGCGGGCACGGCTGTCGTGAAGTTTGCCGGCAAGAGTTTCGGCTCTGCTGCGGGCTTCGGCCGCCTCGCTCTCGAGTGCCGCTATGCGTTCGTCGCCGAATGTCAGGGCATCGAGCTGCGATTTGTATCGGTCGCGGATCGTGATAAGTTCGGCCACATCGGCGGCTCTGTGCTTGCGGCACAGCTCCCACAACACCGAAAGACGGGTTTCGACCTTTTCGAGACGTTCGGGGTCCGACTCTATGCGTTCGGCATCTGCGGCTATCGTATATTCCATGTCCTTTATCTCGAGTATGGCCGAATGTATGCGTTCGGTCAGTTCCGCTGCGGGCTTATAGCTTTCGCGAATGCGGTGCAGACCCTGTTCTATACCTTTGAGCTGCTGCAAGATGCCGTTTTCTTCGTCATCGAGAGCCGCTGCCGCTCCGCTCAGGGTTTCGCCTATGGTGTCGGCCGAGGCCAGCATCATCTGCTCCGACTCCAGCTCTTCGACTTCGCCCTCACGCAAAGCCGCTCCCTCAAGCTCTTCGGACTGAAAGCGTATCCACTCTTCATCCTTGCGGGCCTTTTCGGCTTCGGCCTTGAGTCCGGCCAGTTCCCGCAAAGCCGAAATCAGATGTTCATACTCTTTGCGGTATTCGGCTGCGAGTTCCGCATTGGAAGCCATGGTGTCGGTGGCCCGCATCCGGAATGCCGGCGACGAGACTATAAGATTCTGATGCTGCGAATGTATGTCTATAAGATGCGCTCCCAGTTCGCGCAGTTGTGCGAGCTGCACGGGCATATCGTTCACGAACGAACGGCTTTTGCCTGCGGGGGTGATTATGCGGCGTATTACGGTATGGTCATCGTATTCGAGGTCGTTTTGTCCGAATATCGTCTGCAATCCGAGTCCCGAAATGTCGAACACTCCCTCCACCACGCAGTTGCGCGAGGAGTCTTTGGCGGCGGCACCGTCGTTTTTTGCGCCGAGCAGAAGTCCGAGTGCCCCGAGCAGAATCGACTTTCCCGCACCCGTTTCGCCCGTTATGATGTTGAGATGCGAATCGAGTTCAAGTTCGAGCTTGTCGATGAGTGCATAGTTTTCTACCGTCAGGCGCGAGAGCATAACCGGTTATTTGATAAGTTGTTCGATTTTATCGACTATCGCTGCTGCGGCGTTGCGTTTCGACATCAGAGGCAGCTCTTCGTGCGACGAACGGTCGATGATTGTAATTTTGTTGGTGTCGTGTCCGAAGCCGGCACCCGCATCGCGCAGCGAATTTAGCACTATGAAGTCGAAATTTTTCGAATGCAGCTTCTTTTCGGCGTTGGCGGTTTCGTTGTCGGACTCCAGAGCGAAGCCCGCGAGCAGACGTCCTCCCTTTATTTTGCCGAGTTCGGCGGCTATGTCGTGCGTGCGTGTGAATCGCATGACGAGGTCGCCTTCGCCCTTCTTTATCTTTACGGGCGACACTTCGGCGGGTGTGTAGTCGGCCACTGCCGCGCACATTACCGCTCCGTCGGCATCGGCGAAAGCCTCGATGGAGGCACGGTACATCTCTTCGGCGGACATTACGTCGATGCGCTGCGTGCCGCATGGTGCGGCAAGCGCGGTAGGACCGCTTATAAGAGTGGTTCGCGCACCGCGTGCGGCAAGTTCTTCGGCTATGGCATAGCCCATCTTGCCGGTCGAACCGTTGGTTATGAATCTTACGGGATCAATGGCCTCGCAGGTCGCGCCGGCCGTTACTATAAAGTGTTTGCCCTGCAGGCTCTTTTTTTTTTCGGCCGCCGCGAACATCTCTCCGACGGCTGCCGCTATGGCTTCAGGTTCTGCCATGCGGCCTTTGCCGTGAAGTCCGCTTGCGAGTTCGCCTTCGGGCGACTCCAGAATCAGCACTCCGCGCTCTTTGAGTGTGGCGATATTGGCTTGCGTGGCCGTGTGAGCGAACATATCGCAGTCCATGGCCGGAGCCACGGCGACGGGACACCGTGCCGAGAGATAGGTCGTAAGCAGCAGATTGTCGGCTATGCCTGCGGCCATTTTGGCCAGTGTGTTGGCGGTTGCAGGGGCTATGATGTAGAGGTCGGCCCATTCGCCGAGCGAGATGTGCGAATGCCAGTCGCCGTTTTCGGGGTTGTAGAACTCCACGGCGATGGGATTTTTGGAGAGGGTAGCCATAGTGAGGGGCGTGATGAAGGCTTTGGCCGCTGGGGTCATCAGCACTTTGACCTCGGCGCCTGCGCTCTTGAACATACGGCATAGCACGGCGGCCTTATAGGCTGCGATGCTTCCGGTTATGCCCAGCAGAATATGTTTTCCCTCGAGTTGCACGTTTTGTCGTTCTCGCAATTATTTTTTATCGCCGTGACGATAGTAGACCTCGTTGTCGAGGAACTCTTCGGTAGCGATGATAGCGGGTTTGGGGAGTCGTTCGTAGTAGCGCGAGATCTCAATCTGTTCGCGGTTTTCGAATGTTTCCTCCATGGTATCGGAGGGCGACGAGAACTCCGACAGTTTTTTGTTGAGTTCGGTTTTGAGTTCTGCCGAGATTTGATTCGCGCGACGAGCGATGATGTTTATGCTCTCGTAGATGTTGCCCGTTTCCCGATCGAGATCGACGATGCGTCGGGTGACGGTGTTGGTGGGGATGTTTTTCTTGATTTCCATTATAGTTCCTTGTTGTTTTTATCGATGTAGTCTTTGGCCTCTTTGACGAATCGTCCGAGTTCGCGCAGATGTTTCGAATCGGGATACTCCGACAGATAGGAGTAGTAGGAGTCGAGCATCGAGAGGTAACGGTCGGCCTGCTTCGATTCTATCGAATTGTGAGCCAGTTCGTAGCCCGATTTCACGATGTAGTACATCAGTTCTTCGCGATGATTCGAATCGGGATACTGTTTGAGTGCGTTGCGGAATGCCACGATTGCCGATTTGTGCCGTCCTATTTTGTAGTAGGTGTAGGCGTTGATGAAGGCTTTGTCGTGGAGCCGCTGCGTGAGTTCGGCCGTAATCTCCTCGAACTGTTCGCGTTTGGGCGAATCGGGATAGCGGTAGAGGAACTCCGAAATGGCTACTAACGCCTGCGACGTGATTGTCTGGTCGCGTTCGGGCGTGGGGGCCATGAAGTAGAAGCAGAGTGCATACATACCTTCGGCATCCTCGATGAAGATGCTTCGTCCGAATTTGCGTCGGAATTCGTCGAGTTCTTCGGTCGCGGTGTCGTAGTCTTTGTCCTTGAATCGGCAGCGGGCCTTGAAGAAGGCTATCGAGTCTTCGGACGAAGTGCCTATGTAGTAGTGTTCCACGGCTCCGAAGAGAGTTGCGGCCTTCTGCCACTTCTCCTTTTGGTAGTACTCCATACCGGTCTGATAGATGAGCTTGGGCTCACCCGATTTTATAATCTTGTTGATACTCTTTTTTGCCGCCGATGCCGACATGGCGAGCATCGAAAGTATCGCGACCGATAATGCGTATTTGAAAAATTTACTCATTTGCCGATTCCCGATTTTAGCACTTGGCCTCACCTCGTATTGAGGGTATAAGCGTGCAAATTTATACAATATTTGCCGAATTGCAAAAATTAAACGGCATTTTGCACTCTTTTATTTTGGCCGGGGTTGTGTGCGGGTCTATTTTCCGTTTTTCATCAGCCATTCGAGAATCTGCACTGCGTTGAGTGCGGCTCCCTTTTTGATTTGGTCGCTTACGCACCAGAAAGTCAGACCGTTGGGATTGGAAATATCCTTGCGCACGCGGCCCACGTAGACGGGTTCTTTGCCGGCGATGAACAGCGGCATCGGATACTTTTTTTCTGCGGGTTCGTCCACCAGCACCAGACCTTCGCCCGAAGCGAATGCCTGACGGGCCTCCTCGACCGTAACCGGACGCTCGGTCTCCACCCATATGCTTTCGGAATGGGCGCGCATGACCGGTACGCGCACGCAGGTCGCCGACACCTCCACATCCGAATGCATGATTTTGCGGGTTTCGTTGTACATCTTCATCTCCTCTTTGGTGTATCCGTTTTCGGTGAAGACGTCGATGTGGGGAATGACGTTGTAGGCGAGCTGATATGCGAATTTCTCCACTGCGGGTTCTTCTCCCCGGGCGAGGGCTTTGTGCTGAGCCTGAAGCTCCTGCATGGCCGCCGCACCTGCACCGCTCGCCGACTGATAGGTCGAAACGTGTACGCGTCGGATGTGCGACAGCTTCTCGATGGCATTCAGCGCCACCACCATCTGAATGGTGGTGCAGTTGGGGTTGGCGATTATGCGCCGCGGAGCATCGAGGGCATCTCGGGGATTGACTTCGGGAACCACCAAAGGCACGTCGGCATCCATGCGGAATGCGCTCGAGTTGTCTATCATCAGCGTGCCGTGTTTGGTTATCGTCTCGGCGAATTCGCGCGAGGTGGAGGCTCCCGCCGATACGAGGGCTACATCGGTGCCCTTGAAATCGTCGTTGTGCTGCAGCAGTTTGACTTTAATCTCCCTGCCGCGGAAGGTGTAGGTCGTACCCGCACTTCGCGGCGAGCCGTAGAGGTCGAGTTCGTCCACTTGCAGTGCGTGTTCTTCGAGTATGGTCAGAAACTCCTGACCGACAGCGCCGCTGGCGCCCACTATTGCGATTTTCATAAGCCGTTCGGTTTGTATTGTGTTTGTAAATATTTGTTATTCAAAGAAAATATCCTCTTCATCATCGACGTTGTATGCATCTTCGTTGTCGGGGCATTCGAAAATCTGCACCGATTGCGGACGCACGAATGCATCCTCGCGCGAGAATCCGAGCGACGGGTCTGCATACACTTTGGTGAGGAACTCTCCCACGATGGGCAGAGCCATGGCGCTTCCCTCGCCGCCCGTGCGCAGATGCACCGACTGATCTTCGCCGCCCACCCACGCTCCGGCGATGAGTTTCGGGGTTATGCAGGTGAACCATGCGTCGCGGTTTTCGTTCGAGGTTCCCGTTTTGCCGGCGATGTCCATATTTTTGAATCCGTACTTCCACACCATGCGTGCGCCGGTTCCCGAAGTGATTACGCGTTTGAGCATCTGTAGCATCGTGTAGGCGGTCTGTTTGCTTATGGCCTCCTGCGAGCGGTTGGTGAAGTCGGCCAGCAGATTGCCCTGACGGTCCTCGATGCGGGTCACGAATATCGGTTCGTTGTATACGCCTTCGTTGGCGAATGCGGCATATGCGCTCGTAATTTCGAATACGTTCGATTCGAATGTTCCCAAACAGAGTGCGTATACGGGGTCGATGAAGCTGCGGATGCCCATATTGTGTATGAAGTCGGCGACGGCTTTGGGTTGTTTTGCCTGCTTCATTATCCATGCCGAATAGTTGTTGCGGCTGCGTGCGAGCCCCCATCCGAGCGGATGCAGTACGCCGTCGTATTCGACCTTTCCCGACTCTTTGGGCGACCATGCGGTTCCGTTGGCGGTTTCGATTGTCACGGGCAGATTGGGGACCATCGTGCAGGGGGTCATGCCGAGGTGGTCGATGGCGAAGGTATAGATGAAGGGCTTGACCGTGGAGCCTATCTGACGTTTGCCCTGTTTGGCCATGTCGTACTTGAAGTACCGGAAGTTGGGACCTCCCACATAGGCTTTTATCTGACCTGTTTGCGGTTCCACGGCCACGAAGCTGGCCCGCATGATGCGTTTGCAGTGGAGAATCGAGTCGCGCGGGGTCATCACGGTGTCGCGCATTCCTTTGAATGTGAAGATTTTCATTTCGCAACGCTCCTCGAACGAGGCGAAAATCTCCTTTTCGCTTGCGCCGTTGCGTTTCATTTCGCGATAGCGGTCGGAATCGCGCATGGCGCGTTTCATTATGTTGTTGCGTTCTTCGAGCGTGGTGTTTATGAACAGCACGCCGGTGCGTTTTACCTGCGCATCCATGGCTGGCTGAATCTCTTCGGTCAGCTGCTTGAGCAGGGCTGCTTCGGCATACTCCTGCATCGAGGCGTTGATTGTGGTGTAGATTTTCAGACCGTCGCGATAGATGTCGTAAGGTTCTCCGTCGGCGCGGCGGTTCTTGAGGCACCAGCCGTAGAGCGGATTTTCGTCATACTCCCTGACTGCCTGTTCGTAATCCCATTCGTTGTAGAACTGACGGCGCACGGGTCTTTTGGCATTCATGACGAGCCGCAGCATTTCGCGGAAGTACGTAGCCTGACCTTCGTTGTGCGAGACGGGTTTGTAGTTGAGGATTATGGGCAGGGCCGAGATGGAGTCGTACTGTTGGCGTGTAAGTGCGCCTGCCGCCCGCATACGCGAAAGCACCAGATTGCGTCGTTTCATTGCGTTTTCGGGGTTTCTTACGGGCGAATATCGGGTGGGTGCGTTCACCACGCCGACGAGCATTGCCGCCTCCTGAATATTGAGTTCGTTCGGTTCCTTGTTGAAGAAGGTGTGTGCCGCCGACTTTATGCCGAAGGAGTTGGAGCCGTATTCGACCGTATTGAGGTACATGGCGGCAATCTCCTCTTTGGTGTAGTTGTATTCGAGTT
>JAFLRS010000084.1 GCA_022511355.1 Alistipes sp. | reverse complement strand
GCAAAGAGCTTCTATGCGCTGCCAATATTCATTGGGTTTCGGTTTGTTTGTAATGTATTGTTCCATAATAAAAAAGAAACGCGGACAAATTCCTTTATCCGTATTCGAGGTATTGGACAACCCACAGATGAGATATCAGAAAATGCCCGCGCTGAAAATCAGTGCGAGCATCAACTTTAATTCTTCATCTGTGTCGAAAGTGTCCAATTTTCGAATACTCGAAGAAAAGCCGATGCTTTTATACTGTATGTCTTCACTTCTTGCCGAAGTGACAATGCAAAGATAGAAAGTTTTTACCTAATGTACAAAAGGATGTTTTGTCGCTTTTGGGCGCAAAAGCAACGCAAAAAAGGGTAATAAAAATAACGCCGGAAGCAGTGTTATAATTCGGCGGCGAACTATCTTCTTCTGAATTCGGAGCAGGCTATGGCCGCAGCAACAGAAACATTCAAAGACTCCGAACCGCATCGGTCCGACGGCCACGGAGGTATGAACAACCGATGACTCACCAACGCAGCAACAGATTCCGATATCCCGCGGCCCTCATTGCCCATCACAATCACACCCGATGACGACAAACCCGCCTCGTAAATGTTCTCCCCGTCCAAAAAAGTGCCGTAAACCGGAATACCCTCTCCACGAACCGCACTCAATACCTCCGGCAATGAACAATAATGCACACGCACACGTATTATAGCCCCCATCGTCGCCTGTACCACCTTGGGATTGAAACAGTCCGCCGACTCGGGCGAACATATCACATCCCCTATCCCGAACCAGTCGGCCAAACGTATCAGCGTGCCCAAATTGCCCGGATTGGAAACCCCGTCCAGCGCCAATACCAAATTGTCACGCGCCGTACCGGCATCGAATCTCCACTCAGGCTTGCGCACCAAAGCCAACGAACTATTGGCCGTCTTCAACATCGAAATGCGCTCCATCTCCGCACGCGTCACGCAGCAAACACCGGCACAATCCTCCAACACCCCCTCGAGAGCGTAAATCCGCTCCACACACAACTCCGACAAGAGCAACTCGCGGATTATCTTCTCGCCCTCGGCAACGAACAATCCGTGTTCGTCGCGGCCCCGTTTGTCGGCCAGCGATTTGATTTTCAATATTTCGGCTCGTGTTATCATCACTTTATTTCGTATGTGCGCCCCTCGACCGCGATTTCGGTCTCCGCAAAGACCGCCCTCGCCTCCTGCAAAAGTATCTGCGGCTCCTTGTAGCGCGATGAAAAATGACCTATAAGCAAACGGCCCGCACCCGCACGACGCGCAACCTCCGCAGCCTGCGACGCCGTGGAATGACCCCTCTCGGCCGCCACCGAACGCGAATCCTCAGCATAGGTGGCCTCGTGATAAAGCATATCCACACCCCGCACCCGCTCGGCCAGCTTCGCCGAAAAACTCGTGTCGGAACAGTACGCATACGACACCGCACGACGGGGAATATACGTAAGTTCCGAATTGGGTATGACCGTTCCGTCGTCGAGAATCACGTCCTCACCGCGTTTGGCGGCCACTATCTGACAGATATTCAATCCGTAGCGTTCGATTTTGAATTTGTCCACATTGAGCGCCGCCGGCTTCTCCCTGAACAGAAATCCCGACGCCCGCAGCGAATGGCGCAAAGGCAGACTCCACACCTCGAAACACTTCGATTCGAAAATCGGAACATGAGCCGTGGTATCGACTTCGGTCCATTCGATTTCGTAACCCAAACGGCTCTCGAAGTAGTGCAGGAATCCCTGCAGAATCTCGCCGAAGGGTTGCGGAGCGAATATCCGCAGCGGCATCACACGGCCGTAGAGTCCGAGAGTCGAGAGCAGAGGAAAGAGTCCGAATACATGGTCGCCGTGCAGATGCGAAATGAATATGCCTCTCAGTTTCAGAGGATTGATTCCACATCGGAACATCTGCTGCTGCACACCCTCGCCGGCATCGACCAGAAAATACTGCTCGTCGATATTGACTATCTGCGCCGAGGGATGCAGTTCGGCCGACGGTTTGGCCGATGAAGAGCCCAATATGGTGACCTTCATCATGATGCGCTACTTCGACGAATGCAGAAAGCGTTCGCAGTCGATGGCGGCGATGCAGCCCGAACCTGCCGCCGTAATGGCCTGACGATAGTGGGGGTCCTTGACGTCGCCGGCAGCGAATACACCTTCGATGTTGGTGCGCGAAGTGCCCGCCTCGACCTTGATATAGCCTTCGGCATCGAGTTCGAGCTGACCCGCGAACAACTCCGTGTTGGGATGGTGTCCGATGGCGAGGAAGAAGCCCGAAATGTCGAGCGTGCGTCGTTCTCCGTCGGTCGAAACCACCCTGACGCCCGTCACGCCGTCCTCGTCGCCCAACACCTCTTCGGTATTGAAGCCGTAAAGCACTTCGATGTTTTCGGTTGCCGACACGCGCTCCTGCATGGCCTGCGAAGCACGCATAAAGGGTTTGCGCACAATCATGTAGACCTTGCGGCATATCGAAGCCAGATAGGTGGCCTCTTCGCAGGCCGTATCTCCGCCGCCCACGACCGCCACATCCTGACGACGATAGAAAAATCCGTCGCAGGTGGCGCAGGCACTCACGCCCATGCCGCGGTATTTAAGCTCCGAAGGCAGACCCAGATATTTGGCCGAAGCTCCCGTAGCCACAATCACGGCTTCGGCTTCGATTTCGCCTCCGCCGTCCACCGTGAACCGGAACGGACGCGACGACAAATCGGCCCCGGTGATGATGCCTGCGCGGATGTCCGCCCCCAAACGACGCGCCTGACTGCGCAAATCCTCCATCATGGCCGGACCGTCCACGCCTTCGGGATAGCCCGGGAAGTTTTCGATAGTGGTGGTCGTGGTGAGCTGACCGCCCGGTTCCATACCCTCGTAAAGCACGGGCGACAATGCCGCACGCGACGTGTAGATGGCAGCCGTAAATCCCGCAGGACCGCCGCCGATTATCAAACATTTTACCTTTTCCATATCTTTGTTTTGCATTGAATTATCTCTTTTTTTCGAGCGGAACCACCACCTCGCCCATATAACCGAAGACTCCGCGGCGGTCGCCGAGGCGAACATCGAAACAACCGTCATCGAGCCATCCTATCATCTCGTATTCGGGCGGCAGCACATAGTTTCCGAAACGGTCTATCACGCCCATGCGTCCGCGTTCGACCTCCACCACGGCTCTGTTTTCGCAGAAATCCTCGGCATAGGTGAATTGCGGTTCGATGACCGTGCGGCCGTCGCAGTCGATATATCCGTAAAGATTCCCGCGGCTGACCATGCACATCATATCCCGCAAAGGCCATACCCTGTCGAAGCCCGCCGGCGAGAGGCATTCATAGGGTCGCGGAGGCACCGCTTCGTCTTTGCCGACCATTTCGGGGAAGGAGTCGATGAATCCGGCTACGGCATCGAATTCGCGGTCGGCGGCATGACCGCCCTCATCGGCCGCCAGATAGTGGTACCGCACGGTGCGCATACGTTCGTCGCTGCACCATATCACATTCGAGGGTTTGAGGTTGCGGTGATGCACTCCCGCCGCACGGAACTCGTTGCGCAGAAGCTCCAAGGCCGCACGCAGACGACCCGTCTCAACCTCCCATACGGCTTTGTCGAGGGTTTGGCCTTCGGGCATACGGTGCAGCAGCAAATCGCATCGGCATTTCGTTCCGCGGGCATCGGTGAAGAGAAACTCGTCGTGCAGAACCCGATATTCGGTAAAAGCGCAGCTCGAGAGCCGACGCAACAGATGCAGTGCGGGCGAAATTATCTTCATCGAATCGTGGCGGACGGGCAGACACAACAGCCACAGGGCACCCTCGCTCACGATGCGGGCCTCGGCAAAGAGCGACGTGCGGCTTATCGCAGGACGCCCGTCGCGGCAGACGACACCGAATCCGCGAAGCGTGGCGAAACGTTCGAAACCGCCCGAAGCCAAAGCATCGGCAAAGTCGTTTATGGGCGGAATCCTCATCATCGGGCACCGTTTACGCTGCGGGAGCCTATGTTCAACATTACGAACAACTCCTCGGCCGAAGAGTTGTAGCCCATGGCCAGATAGTTGCGCCGCGAACCCCGACTGTCGCCGCGCGAATCGCGAATCAGTTCGGCGAAGGGTTCGGGCATGACGCTCGAACAGTCGGCCAGCAGACGCGCATAGCGGTTGTCCTCGGACAAAACCTCTTCCTCGGTGGGAAAAAGCAGATGCGGCACTCCGGCAGCCGCCGTGATATGTATATTCATCAGCAGCACATTGCCGTCATCGGTGCGCAGCGACTTTATGCCGTCGGCCATGGTGCGCAGTTCGTCGCAGTCGGCATCCGAAACCTCGCCGTCGGTGATGTTTATCACCACCGGCGGAAAACTCCCGGCATTGCGCTCCTCGGCACACCATTCGCCCACCAAATCGCGAATCTCCGACAACGCCTCATACATGGGAGTCGAACCGTCGAAACTCGGCTCTATCCACATATCGAACGAATAGTTCATCACCGCCGAACCCCCTTCGGCCGTGCGGTGATTCACGGCAAAAGAACGCTTTTCGGGCCGGCGGTCCGAAAGCTCCGATATCGAAATCAGTTTGCGCACACCGCCCAGCAGCGACTCCACGCCGCGGCTCGAATAACCCATAACCGCAATGTCGTAATAGTCGCGAACCTTGCCTTCGCGCGTGGCCCGGGCCATCATCTCCGAAATTATGCGGTTCACGGCATAGGTCACCACATCACCCTTCGACAGCATATGGCCGCACTCCGTAACCAAGCTCTCGCGCATCGACAGCGATTGATCGACGGCTATCACGAATGCCGTCCGATGTTTGCACGTTATCTCCTGCGTATACATTTTTGAGATTTCGATATTTGCTTTTATCTTCGCAAAGATAACCAATTATTTGCATTTTCAAGCGTTTAGGAGGCTCATATTTCGACGCTAAAGCATCGGGGGGGGGTAATTCGCCGCTTCGGTTTTATCTACCTCCACGCGGCTCCCGCCGCGCATTATTACCGCCGTGCCGTTCGAAAAGGGCTTTACCGCATCGCACTCGCCCAGATTCATGACCGTGCGGCCCGACGTCGTGATGAAATGCCACGAACGACCCGTCCTCACGGCCGCCAGACCCTCGCTGAATTCGAATCCGTCGTCGAACATCGGCGGAATCACGAAACGACCGCCGCGCTCATATCCCCACAGACCGTCGCGGCAAGCCAGTGCAGGAGGCGTTTCGCACGCTTCGGCATCGTCGGGGCTCCATTCGAGCAGTTCGCGCAGACCCTCCAGACGCGGTGAAGGTGAACGCAGCATCATCAATATGCGGTAGGAGGCCGCCATGCCGCGAGCAGAAAACAATTCGGCAACCTCATCGAAAGCCGCCGAACGACCCTCGCAAACCTCGCGCGGAAGAAACAACATGATTTCATCGGTGTCGTAACGTCCGCCCAGCGTCGGGTCGGCAGCCAGCGCATGAAGAGCCGACGAAATAAGCGCCGCCGGATAATCATCCATCGAATCGTCGTAGAGTTCGGCCGTCCGCAGCGGATGCTGAAACGCCGCAGTGCCCGCCTCATCGCTGCGCAAATCGGCCAAATCGGGACGGTATACCGCATCGAAATCGATGGCGTGCATCGCTCCACCGCAATCCACTATTATATTGTCGGGCTTCAAATCGCCGTGCGTCCACTCCGCCCCGAGCAACTCCGAAGCAAAACGGTCGAATTCGCGCGCAAGACGACCCAAAGCCTCGCCGTCACCCGCAGCCTCGGCCACCGCACAACGCAAAGTGCGACCCTCAATCCAGTCGCACAACACCACATCCGCCCATCGGCCCGAATCCGTCCCCTCGGGTATGAACAACTCCTCGCGCAGACACCTCTCACCGTAAATGCGACGGATATTGGGCTTCGGAGAGGTGTAGCACTTCAGCATCATGGCCCGGCCTCCGTGACGAATCTTGAAAACCACCGAACGGCTGCCCGCTATAAACACAGGGCGCATCGCCGCGTCGGTAAACACGTCGATAGCGCCCAAGCTCCTCGTGAACATCCGCGAATGCGCGATAATCTCCACATATTTCAAAACGGTCACAAGCATAAACAAACCGTTCAGGTCATACCTTTATGCCAAAAGCATGACCTTGGAATAAAAAATCAGCTCTTCTAACTGCAATGGTCGCAGCCGCAACCCTCGTCGTGAGAGTGACAGTCGTCGCCGCACTCGTGGCATCCGCAGCCGCAGCCGCCCTTCGGAGCCAAATCCTCGGGAGTCACGTCGCGCACCGAAACCACCTCCACCTCGAAATTGAGAGTCTTGCCCGCCATCGGATGGTTGAAATCCATCTTCACGCTGTCGGCACCAACCTCGCGAACCACGCCCAACAGACGATTGCCGCTCGCATCGGCCATGGGAATCTGACTCCCCGGGAAAAGTATATCTTCGGCCACCTTGCCGTCCATCATGAAGACGCTCTTGGGCAACTCCACTACGGCCTGCGGGTCGAATTCGCCGTATCCGTCGGCCGGAGCAAGCGTAAATGCAACCTTCTCGCCAGGCTCCTTACCCTCGATTGCAACCTCGAACTTCGGCAAAAGCATCCCCGCTCCGAATATGAATTCCAAAGGATGTCCCGGCTGCGAACGGTCGGCTACCGCTCCGTCTACGGTCAGTACGTAATCGACCGCCACCATCTTGTTAAGTTCCGCTTTCATAATATATGTATCGACTTTTTTAAGTTTTTCTTTCCGCCGCTCAAACGGCAAACAAAGATAGTGATTTTTTTTCAATACTGAAAGCTCTCCCGCAATTATCTACCTTAATGCACCATGATACCCCTCACTTTGCAAAAGTGAGGGGGAATATATTCCTTTTTATATTCACATTCCCTCACTTCCGCAAAGTGAGGGAAAAAATTCCTTTTTTCATATTTACATTCCTCCTAAATCCCCCTTTAACAAAGGGGGACTTTGAAGGTGCTATCCCGAACCTTTACGTTTTGTCTAAAAAGCGTCCCCTCCTCATGTCATCTTGAGCGGAACGAACGTAGTGAGTGCAGTCGAAAGATCTGTTGCCATAGAGCTACCAGAAACCAATTCGCGTTACGCACCATAACCGCGTATATTCTAACAGATCCCTCGGCTACGCTCGGGATGACATACTCAAAAATTAACGCCAACGGCGTTACAATAAATCCGCACTGCGAAATTTTCGGATAAGGGCGTG
>JAFLRS010000083.1 GCA_022511355.1 Alistipes sp. | reverse complement strand
AGCGCACCTGCTTTGGGAGCAGGGGGTCGTGGGTTCGAATCCCGCTACCTCGACACTGAAAGCAATTGATTTTCAATCGATTGCTTTCTTTTTTTTTCGCACGCACCGAACAAACCGCTCAAAAAACAGAGGGACAGACCCGAAAGCCGTCCCTCCCACATTCCGACGAAGCGGAATTACTCCTCCTTCTCAGCCTTTACCTTAATCTTGGCGAAAGCCTTGATGAGCGACTCGTCCGAATTCTTCGACGGGTCATAGGTCACGGTAATCTTCTTCGTGGGAACATCCACCTCGACCTCCTTGATGCCCTTCTCGAACGGAATCGTGTTCATAACCTTAGCCTTGCAGTGGTCGCAGTCGATGTCGGTGCAGAACACCGTCGTCACCGTCTTCTTCTCCGCCCTGGGCTTTTCATCTGCAAATGCGGCACCCGTCACCATCAGCAACGCCGCACACAATACCAAAATCTTTTTCATCTTGTTCTGCGTTTTTTATCAATACAAATTAAATCTCAATCCTATGTAAAATTTGCGGCCCATCAAAGGTCCCCACACCACCGACGAATTGAATCCCGGTACGAAAGGGTCGTCGCCGTGAGCTATCTTCCGATAATCGTCGCCTATCAGAATGGGGTCCTTCTGACGATAGCCCAAAATATTCTCGCAACCCGCATAAATGTCCCAATGCCTGATCTTGAAGCTTACCTGCGCAAAAAGCATCGGGTAGGCCGGCGAATAACGCACGTTGTCGAGATTCCCGTCTAACGACGGCAGCCGGCTCTTGCCGTTGTACTGGGCCGTAACATCGAAGACCCAACGGCGGAACTTCGTGGCATACTGCAGGTTGAGCAGCGTCTTGTAACGACTCACCAACGGCGACTCGACAAGCGTTTTCGTTCCGTCGGGACGTTCCGCGGTCTGCTTCGCATTCGTATACCGGAAGGTGGCGAAGATGTCGAAACGCTCCACGGGCGTCCATGTAAAATCGACCTGATAGTTGTCCGTGAACGAACGGCCGTCGGAGGCATAGATATTCACATAACCGCTCGCCCACTCCTGGTCGGCAAGCACGCGGTTGAAGAACTGCGTGCGGAAATAGTCGAACGACAAAGTGGCATCCTGCGACTGAACCAAAGTGAAGGTCTGGGCGATGCTGCCGCCGAATGTCGCCGCCGACTCCATGCGCTCCAAATCGCGCGAAAGCGCATAGGAGGTTTGCGAGGTGTCGCCATTGAAAATTATGCGGCGGCCCGTGGCCAGAATGCCGATATTGTCGGCAATCACGTTGGTCGAACGGTAACCCATACCCGCCGAAAGACGCACCACGGTAATCGGAGTGACATTCCATTTGATATGTCCGCGCGGAGTAAAATAACCCTTGCGGTAGAATGTATTGTAGTCGCCGCGAAGACCGACCACCGCCGAAAACTTGTCGCGCAGCGAATAGGTGTACTCGGCATAGGCTCCGATTTCGGCCTCGGTGCGGTCGAGCGACACATTCGGAATGCCGGCATCGCCGCGTTTTCCCGCCGTCAGAGTCTCGTCATAGACATCCACCGTACCGGTAATGCCCGCTATCAGAGTGTGATTGGGCGTAAAATAATGATTGTACATCAGATTGGCCATGACCGCCTGCTGGGCCGCACGATAGTCGTTCAGACCGAAATAGGCATTCTCGTCGAACCATGTATAGTCGGCAATGAATGCGATATTGGAACGCAACTCGTCCCCGACCTCCGTATCATAGACCGCAGCACCCACCGGAGTGCCCAACTTGAAATAGGCATTGGCACTCTGATTGAGAATCGACGAACCGTAAATCCGGTTTTCGGGCATCCCGTCACGCATCGAACGGCGATAATCCATAGCTCCGCCCAGACGGCTGTCGCGCGTATACTTCGCACCCCAACGCATCTGCATACCGCCATCCTTCGCCTGCCACAGCCAACGGTTGGCTATGCCCTGCTGATTCGAAAGAGGAACGTCGCGGAATCCGTCATGATTCATGTCGTCGCTGCGCGTATCCATCGAACCGTGAGCCAATATAACCGTCGAAAGGCGTTTGTCGGAGGTCACCGGCAACGACGATGTCACATTGATTTCGGGACGCAGTTCGCTGTCGAAATAGAGATTCAAAAACATACGCTCGTTATCGGTGGGCTTGCGGTGCTCGAGGTTGATTTGACCCGTCAGAGCTTCGTGACCCGCCGTCACCGACGAAATACCCTTCGAAACCTGAATCGAACTCAACCACATACCCGGAGTATAACTCAAACCGTATGGAGCGCTCAATCCGCGCATTACGGGCCGGTTCTCGTCCAGAATCTGAGTGTACGTGCCCGCCAGTCCGAGCATCTTGATTTGACGCGCACCCGAAATCGCATCGCTGTAACCTACAGTCACCGAAGCCGAATTCTCGAAACTCTCCGCCAAATTGCAGCAGGCCATCTTGCACAGACCCGCAAACGAAATCATCTCGCTCTTCATAAGGCCGTCGCGCTTGATGTAGTTGCCGCCGAGGTCACCCTCCACCACTACACTCTCCATCTCGACCCCCTCCACAAGACGAAACTCCACCGGTACCGAACCCGCAACCGTCAGAGTGTCGTTGCCGTAACCCAAAAACGAAGCCACCAAACGGTCGTAACCCTTCACGCGGTGCAGCGTGAATCGACCGTCGGCATTCGAAGTCGTTCCCACATTGGTGTCGGCCCAGTAGACGGCAGCTCCCGTCATAGGTTCGCCCGCAGCATCGAACACCCGGCCCGAAACATCCTGCGCCGATGCATTCAGCACCGACAACATCATAAGTGATAATAAAATAAGGTATCTTTTCATTGATTCTGCGTTTAGTATAAATTGAAATAGCACAAGTGCCCGAACCTATACGGCCGCCGCACTCTCTGTTACCGATTTATACCAACGCCGAAGGCGCACGAGGTGCCCCCGTACATATTACGGGCGGAGGCGCAATCCCGACCGTGCCGTCATCGCGCATCAGGGTCGCGGCAAGCGACCGGCACACCTCCGGAAAGGTATCGCAAACACGCACGGCATCGCCGATTCGGATTTTTATATACTGAAGAAGTTTATCGGAGTCGGAGGCCGCCGTGTATACCGTCTGGTCACCGTGGCGATGATTGCACGAACAGCGACGCTCGAATCCGAAATCGAATCCCTCCGTATCGCAGAACGACGCACAATGCGAATGGTCATGACCGCACTCCGCAACGGCATCTTGCTCATGATGACTGCAGCAGATGTCATGACTGTGGTGGGCCGAGCAGTCGCAGCACAATATGCCGGCCGCATTCACCACCGCAGCGATAACATATACCGCCAACAAAAATACCGATATGATACTCCTTTTGTTCATCAATAAATTCGTTCTGCAAAATTATGAATTTTTTTTCGCATATCGGCACCCCTCCGCCTTTTTTTCTTATCTTCGCACTATGAAACTCAACGAGCCGATACACGACGTTCTCAAACGTTACTGGGGCTACAACTCGTTCCGCTCCGTGCAGGAAGAGGCCATACGCTCCATAACTCAAGACCGCGATACACTCGTACTCATGCCTACCGGAGGCGGTAAATCACTTGTCTATCAAGTCCCCGCAATGGCCTCGGACGGATTGTGCATAGTGGTCACGCCGCTCATCGCACTCATGAAAGACCAAGTGGACAATCTGCGCGCCAAAGGCATTCAGGCCGTCGCCGTACACTCCGGACTCTCGCCGCGACAAATCGACATCCTCCTCGACAACTGCGTCTACGGAACCGTCAAATTCCTGTACGTCGCACCCGAACGACTCTCTACCGAAGTGTTCCGTCTGCGCGTGCAGCGAATGAATATATCGCTCATAGCCGTGGATGAAGCCCACTGCATCTCGCAATGGGGCTACGACTTCAGACCTTCGTATCTGCGCATCGCCGAAATCAGAAAACTCATCCCCGATGTGCCTCTGCTCGCCCTTACGGCTTCGGCAACACCGTTCGTCACCGACGATATAATGAAACATCTGCTCTTCGCAGAAAAAAATGTCATACGGGCCGACTTCGCACGCAAAAATCTTATATACTCCGTGCGAAAGACCGAAGACAAAGATGCCGTAATATTCCGTCTGCTCAACGGCGTCCAAGGCTCCGGAATCATCTACGTGCGGACCCGCGAAGGAGCCGAAAAACTCGCCGAACTGCTCCGCAAAAACGGATTCTCCGCAGAATTCTATCACGGAGGACTGCCCAACGCCGAACGCACAATCCGACAGGAAGAGTGGAGCTCGGGGCGAACACGAGTAATGGTCGCCACCAACGCCTTCGGCATGGGTATCGACAAGGCCGACGTCAGATTCGTCGCACACTACACTATGCCCGACTCCATAGAACAATACTATCAGGAGGCCGGACGCGCAGGACGCGACGGACATCGAAGCTACGCTCTGCTGCTCGTCGCTCCCGACGACCTGCGACGAATAACAACCACCATCGAAAGCCTATATCCTCCTATCAGCGAAATCAAATCAATATACGAAAAAATCTGCTCCTATCTGCAAGTGGCAATCGGCGACGGGCAGTTCGCATCCTTCGTATTCAATATCCACGACTTCTGCGCACGCGAACATATCTACATCGACAAAGTCCGCAATGCACTGAAAATACTCAGCATGAACGGCTACATGACACTCACCGAAGAGTTCGAAAACCCCGCAAGACTCATGTTCACCGTCCGACGAGACGACCTCTACAAAATACGCATCGAACGCGAAGACCTCAACCACTTCATAACCACACTCCTGCGTATGTACAACGGAGTATTCACCGAATTCCGCGCAATAAGCGAAATGGAAATAGCCACCGTAAGCGGATATACCGTGGAACGTGTCAAAGAACTGCTCAAACAGCTGTGGCGAATGCACATAATAAAATATGTGCCGTCCAACATTTCGCCCATGATCATCTTCGATGAAGAACGTCTGCCCGCAGCCAACATCTACATCGCCTCCGAAACCTACGGAACCCGCAAAGATATGGCCGAAGAACGACTCGAACAGATGGGCCTCTATGCCGAAAACGAAAAGGTGTGCCGCAATCGTATAATATCGAAATATTTCGGCGAAAAAAACTCCGAGGATTGCGGAAACTGCGACATCTGCATAGAAAAACGCAGACGGTAAGCCCTGCGACGGAAAAATGCAAAACGGGCCGCGAATCGAAATCCGCGGCCCGTTTTTCCATATTCCGTTCGCCGGACTATTTCAGCTCGTTGAGCATCTGCGAATATTTGGTGTACTTCTCCATATACTCGTCGCCGTCGTCGCGCAGACGGAAACACAGCGACTTCAGATTGTCGAGAGCGTCGGTGTTGGTCGGATCGATGCCCACAGCCGTCTCAAGCACCGGAACAGCCTTCTTGTAGACATCCAGAACCGCCTGATAGTCGGCATCATACTCGCGCTGACTCTTATAATCGCGCGTATTCACCTCATTGGCAATCTTCTCGCCCTTGACCTGATAGAACAGAGCCAGATAGTAGTGACCGTCGAACAACTCGGGCCGGTACTCCACAACCTTCGCAAACGAATTGATGCACTCGTCGATATTGTCGAGCTTGTAGTAAACACGGCCGCGGCCGAACCACAAATCGGCATTCGTCGGGTCGTCAGCCAAAGCATTGTCGATAAGCGCTACAAGGTCCGCAGGGTCGCCGACTCCCTCTTCGGTCGTATAGAGCGACATCAGACCGTCCAGAATACGCTCGTTCTTCGGGAACTTCGCAATACCCTCAAGCAAAGCCTCTTTAGACTCCGTAATCTTGCCCTGACCGTAGTAGCAGTGGAACAGATAGTAGTAGATGTTGCCCTCCTCATCGTTGTAACCTGCGGCCAAAGCCTGCTTCATAAGCTCCTCGCCGCTCACGAACTTCGAAGCATCGGTAGCTCCCATGAAGGCCGCAAGCTGACCCGCAAAGAAGAAATATTCGTATTCGGGAGTTCCGTATGCCGGATTCATCTCGGCCTTGCAAACATACTCGTAAGCCTCCTGCGCAACGTCGTAACGCGCAATGTTGTAGCTCACCGATGCAAGATTGCGATAGAACTCTACAATGCTGTTAATCTGCGACTTGATTTTCGAATCCTGCTTGGGGTCCAAATCGTGCGCCTTCTGCAAAGCCTCCAGCACCACGTCGATAGCTCCCGGATAAATCTCCTTCGTCTGCTCCCATGCAATGCCGTTCTCGATGAAATGAATCTTCACCCACGGATAAATCCATACGTTGTCCTGCTTCTCCGTCGGCTTGCCGATTTCGGGGGTCATCTCGATAATCATCGCGTCCAGATTGGGCATCAACGACTTCGTGGGAGCCTGAATGCTCTCGAAATAGACCTTCGCACGGTTGAGCCACGTAGCAGCCTTGCCGTTCTTCTTCTCGTTGTTAATGTCGGCGTCGCTCTTCTCGAGCTTCTGACGGATTCCCGACTCATTAACCTTCTGAGCATTTGCTGCCGGCGAGAACATCAGCATCGCCGCAACAGCCAACAATAATACTCGTTTCATAGCTTTTCGGTTTTTGTGTTTTGCTGTTTTATTTGTTTCAAAATTCATTTTTTCTACTCTTCACCGTTGGCCTCGGGTGCCGGTGCCGCCACCTCGACAGCCTCCGGCGATTCGGCACTCTCCTCCTGCTCGTCGCTCGCCGGTACCGCCATCACCGAAGCTATGGCATCGCCCTCGCGCAAATTGATGATGCGTACACCCTGCGTCGCACGACCCGAAACCGGAATCTGCGAAACCGAAGTGCGGATCGTAAGTCCCGAACGGTTGATTATCATAAGGTCGTTGTCGTTGGTAACGGCCTGCACGGCTATCAAATCGCCGGTCTTCTCGGTGATGTTGATGGTCTTCACTCCCTTTCCGCCGCGGTTGGTAACGCGATACTCATCCAAATCGGTGCGCTTGCCGATACCGTTCTCGCTCAACACCAATACATCCTGACCGCTGTCGGGCTCGATGCATATCATGCCGATAACCTCATCGTCGCCCTCAACCGTGATACCGCGCACTCCGGCACTCACACGGCCTATGGGTCGAACTATCTCCTCGTTGAAACGGATGGCCTTACCCTTGCGGGCGGCAATCATCACCTCGGCACGTCCGCTCGTAAGCGCGGCATCGACCAGACGGTCGTCCTCGCGGATGACAATCGCATTCACGCCGTTCTGACGCGGACGCGAATAAGCCTCGAGTTTCGTCTTCTTGATGGTACCGT
>JAFLRS010000082.1 GCA_022511355.1 Alistipes sp. | reverse complement strand
TTATCCGAAAATTTCGCAGTGCGGATTTATTGTAACGCCGTTGGCGTTTAATTGAATTAATTTCTATATGTTGTTTTTTGAAAAAAATAAATATTTTTTGAAAAAAATTACTACCTTTGCGACGATAAGGGTTGTGAACACCCGATGCGTAATATTTATAGGGAGTCAGGCTTCACACTTTTTTCGGCATTATCTACAGCCATTCAGAGGCCGAATGGAAAAGAATATTTGAACACTAACATTTCAAAATTATATCGCTATGAAAAGATTTTTCACATTAATGATGATCGTTGCAGCTCTGTTTGCCGGCTGCAAGGAGAAGCACGAAGGAGGAGGCGGTGACAACACACCCGCATTCGAGCTTTCAGAGGATTTGTTCTCCTTTTCCAATGCCGGCAGGACGGTATCCGTGAATGTTTCATCGAAACACAACTGGACGGCCGAGACCACCGAGGCGTGGATAGCATTGAGAGTGGCAGATGAAAATGCCGAAGAGGAATTTGCATCTTTTATAAGCGGTCGTGCGGGAGCTTCTACCGTAGAGATTGAGATTGCGGAGAACCCGACAGCCGATGTGCGCGAAGGCGTAGTGACCTTCACGACCATAGATATGGAGACATTCACGGTTTCCGTTACACAGGATTCGGCACCCGACCGCCTCGACATCGAAGAGGTTACGGCCGACGATTACGACGAAGCAACCAACACTCTGCATTTTGCAGCGGCAAGCGGCGAGGCTTCGATAAAGTTCACGACACTGCGTGATTGGACGGCAGTTGTTGCGGATGGTGCCGCATGGTGCGCCGTAACGCCCGCATCGGGTAAAGGCGGCAATGCATCGGTGACCGTAACCGTACAGCCCGCAAATACTACCGACGAACGCTCGACCGAGATTACCCTCGTGAGCGGCGAGGTATCCGTAACCTTTACCGTCGAGCAGGAGGCTATGGACTGGATCGAACTCGATAATGTTACGGCCGACGATTGGAACAAGGCCACCAAGACCCTGCACTTCACCATCGCCGGCGGCGAGGCTACCGTAAACTTCACCGTAACACGTGGGTGGACGGCATCCGTTACCGAGAACGCCGATTGGTGTACCGTAACTCCCGAAGAGGGCAATGGCGGTCAGGCTTCGATTACGATAAACGTAGCGAAAGCAGACGACAGAGCCGAACGCGAGGCGGAAGTAACTCTTGAGAGCGGCGATGTGACGGTAACCCTTACCGTTATGCAGGACGGCTTGGATTGGATAGATTTCGCTGAAGACAAGGATTTCGACAGCGATACCAATACCCTGCGTATTGCAGCGGCAGGAGGTGATAAATCGTTCTCGTTTACCACTTCGGGCGATTGGACCGCCAAAGTGGCAGACGGACAGGATTGGTGCAGCATATCGCCCGAATCGGGCACCGCACCCGACGGTACGATTACGATAAGCGTGCAGCCGGTCGAAGAAGAGCCGCGTTCCACCACCATAACCATAACCTGCGGAGAGACTTCGGAAACCTTTACTGTCAAGCAGGAACTGCCCTCGGAGATGGAACTGAGATTCCCCGACCCTGTATTCCGTGAATTTGTTCTGAAAAATTACGATAGAGATAATGACGGCACAATATCTACAGAGGAGGCTGAGGCTGTCACGTATATGTCTGCCGACGGAGGCTCTTTGTACGCCTTTGATTCGCTTCAGGGTATTGAATTGTTTGTTAATTTGACAAATCTTTACTGCAGTTTGAACAACTTTACGACATTGGATTTGTCTAAGAACACCAAACTGCAAGACTTGAACTGCAGTTATAACAATAACCTGATAGAGTTGAATCTTAGCGGATGTTCTGAACTGACAAATATAGTGTGCAATAATAATCCTATACTGCCGGAATTGGATGTTTCGCAAACCGGTTTGGAAAATAGTACTGCGACCATAACTGCTATCCAATTGATGTCCTGTCCATCACTTAAGACTCTCTATATAAAAAGCGGTGTGACAATAAAAGGAGTTTATCCTGATCGAGCCGCTTATTACGTACCTAATAGTATTGCTATTGTACTTAAGTAGTAAGGTTATTTGATTAATGCTGAAAGCGGAGTCTAATCGACTCCGCTTTTTTTGTGGGCTTTTACTTGTCATCTTGAGCGAAACGAACGCAGTGAGTGAAGTCGAAAGATCTGTTACCATAACGCGGTCAGAAAGCAGTAAGCGCAACGGTAAACAACAGAGTATCTGGTAACAGATCCTTAACTTTCGGTTTTCCTCCTTCGCACCTCGGCAAAAAGCGCAAGCACTCTTTGCCCTCGGTTTGGCGTCGGTTCAACTCCGCTAACGCTTCGCTCAGGATGACAAGGAGGGGGCACTTCGCGCAGGATGACAAGGAGAGGGAGGGGCACTCCGCTCAGGATGACAAGGAGGGGGCACTTCGCGCAGGATGACAAGGAGAGGGCATTCCGCTCAGGATGACACGAGGAAAAAACCGCTCAAGCGACATAAAAAGGTAAAAAAAAAGCGGCATGGCCGCTTTTTTCAATATTGCTCTTGGGCGTTCGGGAAATCGACGTTCTTAACATCGGAAATATATTGCTCCACCGCTTCGGTCATCACCGTATGCAAATCGGCATAACGACGCAAAAACCGCGGAGAAAAATCCTTGTTTATTCCCATCATATCATGTATGACAAGCACCTGACCGTCACAGCCCGAACCCGCACCTATACCGATAGTCGGCATCTTCAATTCGCGCGAAACGCGGGTCGCCAAATCGGCCGGTATCTTCTCCAGCACGCAGGCAAAGCATCCGGCCTTCTCCAACAGGCGCGCATCGCGCACCAACTTCTTCGCTTCGGCCTCCTCCTTCGCCCGAACATTATACGTCCCGAACTTGTGTATCGACTGCGGAGTAAGACCCAAATGACCCATAATGGGTATGCCCGCCGACAAAATGCGCTCCACAGATTCCAAAATCTCCTCGCCGCCTTCAAGCTTTATGGCATCGGCTCCGGTCTCCTTCATGATGCGTATCGCCGAATCCAATGCAACCTTCGAATTGCCCTGATACGTGCCGAACGGCATATCTACAACCACCAACGCACGTTCAACGGCACGAACCACCGACGCCGCATGATATATCATCATGTCGAGAGTTATCGGAAGCGTCGTTTCGTATCCCGCCATCACATTCGCGGCCGAATCGCCCACCAATATCACATCCACGCCCGCACGATCTACAATCTTCGCCATCGAATAGTCGTATGACGTAAGCATCGCTATCTTCTCGCCGCGCGATTTCATCTCCGACAACCGCAGCGTAGTCACTACTTTTGTTCCACTTTGTACTGACATTGACTATAAATTTTCATTGACGCGGCAAATTTAACCTTTTAATCGAAGACGGCAAAAAAAATCCCACAAAACGACACCCCCCGCAACCGATACGTTGAGCGAATGTTTTGTCCCCACCTGCGGAATCTCTATCGCGCCGTCGCACATATCCACCACCTGCTGACTCACGCCTTCGACCTCGTTGCCGAAGACCAGAGCATAGCGGACATCGTCGGGAACAGGTTCTCCGAGCATCGCCGACTGTTCGACCTGCTCTATCGCCAGAACTCTGTACCCTTCGCCCTTAAGCCGTTCGACGCACGCCGCGGTATCGGCGAAGCGTTCCCACGCAACGGTAAGTTCGGCGCCCAAAGCGGTCTTATGTATTTCGCGGTCGGGGGGTGTCGCCGTGATTCCGCACAGCATTATACGCTCCGCCGCAAAAGCATCGCACGTCCGGAAAAACGACCCCACGTTCAGCGCCGAACGCACATTGTCCAAAACCACCGTAACCGGCATCTTGCGCACCCGCGCGAACTCCTCGACCGTAGGTCGGCGCAGCTCTTCATTCGAAATTTTTCTCATCTTTCGCAATTATATTCCCCGCAAAATTACACACATTTGAGATATTTTAGCTAATTTTGACAGCGAATTGCGAAAATTAACAAAACCTTTACTGCATATATGGCAACGGAAGTAAACGAAACAAAAGAAAAATCGCTCAACTTTCTTGAGGAAATCATCGAAGAATCGATAGCCAAAGGCGAAAAACGCGTGCAAACCCGTTTCCCGCCCGAACCCAACGGCTATCTCCACATAGGTCACGCAAAGAGTATCTGCATCAACTTCGGTCTCGCAAAAAAATACGGCGGCCTCTGCAATCTGCGTTTCGACGACACCAACCCCGTAAAAGAAGATGTCGAATATGTGGACTCCATCAAACGCGACATTGAATGGCTCGGATTCAAATGGGCCGTCGAACGGTATGCCTCCGACTATTTCGACCAACTATACGAATGGGCCGTCGTCCTTATCAAAAAAGGGCTCGCTTACGTGGACGACCAAACGCAGGAACAAATACGCGAAACACGAGGCACAGTATCGGAACCCGGCAAAGAGTCGCCGTGGAGAAACCGCTCCGCAGAGGAAAACCTCGACCTCTTCGAACGAATGAAGGCCGGCGAATTCCCCGACGGAGCCAAGGTGCTGCGTGCGAAAATAGATATGGCTCATCCCAATATGCTCTTCCGCGACCCCATCATGTACCGCATCATTCACGCCGAGCATCACCGCACAGGCAACAAATGGTGCATCTACCCCATGTACGACTATGCACACGGTCAGAGCGACTCGATAGAGAAAATCACTCACTCGATATGCACTCTCGAATTCGATGTGCATCGTCCTCTCTACGACTGGTTCATCGATGCACTCGGAATATACCCCTCGCATCAGTATGAATTCGCGCGTCTCAACCTCACCTACACCATGATGTCGAAACGCAATCTGCTCAAACTCGTCAACGAAGGAGCCGTAATGGGTTGGGACGACCCGCGAATGCCGACTATCTGCGCCCTCCGACGCAAAGGCTATACTCCCGCATCCGTGCGCGCTTTCGCCGAAATGGTCGGCGTCGCAAAACGCGACAACGTTATAGACCTCGCCAAACTCGAATACTGCGTGCGCGAAGACCTCAATAAAGTCGCCGAACGACGCATGGCCGTACTCGACCCCCTGAAAGTAGTCATTACCAACTACCCCCAAGGCAAAGTCGAATATTTCGAATGCGTGAACAACCCCGAAAACGAAGCCGCAGGCAAACGTCAGGTGCCATTCTCGCGCGAAATCTACATCGAACGCGACGACTTTATGGAAAATCCGCCCAAAAAATATTTCCGCCTCCAACCCGGCGGCGAAGTGCGTCTGCGTTACGCATACCTTATCAAATGCGAAGAGGTCATCAAGGATGCCCAAGGCAACATCACAGAACTACACTGCACCTACGACCCCATGTCGGGAGGCGGCTCGTCCAGCGACGGACGACGCGTCAAAGGCGTAATCCATTGGGTATCGGCTCAATATGCCGTAGAGGCCGAAGTGCGTCTGTTCGACACGCTCTTCCGCACCGAAGACCCCAACGATACGTCCGAAGGCCAAACCTCGTGGGAAGACAACCTCAATCCGGCTTCAATGGTCAAAATCACAGGTTATCTCGAACCTTCGCTCCGCGAACAACCCATAGGCAAAACCGTTCAGTTCGAACGTATCGGATACTTCTGCCCCGATACCGACTCCTCCAACGACCACCTCGTGTTCAACCGCACCGTAACCCTCAAGGACTCGTGGGCCAAAATCAATAAACAGTAACAGTATTAAACAAATCTATATGCAAATAGCCGACAAATATGCTCCGCAGGAAATAGAGTCCAAATGGTACCGGTACTGGGAGCAGAATCGCCTCTTTCATTCGGAACCCGACCAACGGCAACCCTATACGATAGTTATTCCGCCACCCAACGTGACCGGTATGCTCCACATGGGACATATGCTCAACAATACGTTGCAGGACGTACTCGTAAGACGCGCCCGCATGACCGGAAAAAATGCCTGCTGGGTGCCCGGAACCGACCACGCTTCGATTGCTACCGAAGCCAAAGTGGTGGCGAAACTCAAAGCCGAAGGCATCGAAAAATCATCGCTCACCCGCGAAGAGTTCCTCAAACACGCGTGGGAGTGGAAAGAAAAACACGGAGGCATAATCCTCAAACAGCTGCGCAAACTCGGGGCTTCGTGCGACTGGGAACGCACCTGCTTCACTATGGATGAACCGCGTTCCGAAAGCGTCCTCAAAGTATTCTGCCAACTCTACCGTCAGGGAAAAATCTATCGCGGAGTGCGCATGGTGAACTGGGACCCGTCGGCTAAAACAGCCCTCTCCGACGAAGAGGTCATCTACAAAGAGTCGCAAGGCAAACTCTACTATCTGCGCTATATGCTCGAAGGTTCGGACAAGGCTCTGATAGTCGCCACCACGCGCCCCGAAACCATCCTCGGCGATACCGCCCTCTGC
The DNA here is from genome assembly GCA_022511355.1 of Alistipes sp. Lineage (GTDB taxonomy): Bacteria > Bacteroidota > Bacteroidia > Bacteroidales > Rikenellaceae > Alistipes. The sequence continues at coordinate 1,203 of JAFLRS010000082.1, read as the reverse complement.
GTCAATCCCGACGATGAACGTTACAAGTCGCTGCCCGCCGATGCCCGCGTAATCGTTCCGCTCGTAGGCCGTTCGATACCCGTCATCCGCGACTCCTACGTAGATATAGGATTCGGTACGGGTGCGCTCAAGGTAACACCCGCACACGACGTAAACGACTATATGCTCGGCGAAAAATACGGACTCGAAACCATCGACATCTTCAACGACGACGGTACGATTAACGACAAAGTGGGTATGTACGTGGGCATGGAGCGTTTCGAATGCCGCCGCGTAATAGAAAAAGACCTCGAAACAGCTGGTCTGCTCGAAAAAGTGGAAGCCTACACCAACAACGTCGGCTACTCCGAACGCACGGGCGTTGCCATCGAACCAAAACTCTCCATGCAATGGTTCCTCTCGATGCAGGAACTCGCAAAACCCGCAACCAAAGCCGTACTCGAAGATGTAATCCGCTTCGTGCCCGAAAAATACAAAAATACCTATCGCCACTGGATGGAGAACATAAAAGACTGGTGCATATCGCGTCAGCTGTGGTGGGGACACCGCATTCCCGCCTACTATCTCCCCAAAGGCGGCTACGTGGTCGCCGAAACCGCGGAAGAGGCATTGACCCTCGCTCGCGAAAAAGATGCTTCGCTCACGGCTGCAGATCTGCGTCAGGATGAAGACGTCCTCGACACATGGTTCAGCTCGTGGCTGTGGCCCATCTCGGTGTTCGACGGAATACGCAATCCCGACAACAACGAAATTCGCTACTACTACCCCACCAACGACCTCGTAACCGGTCCCGATATCATATTCTTCTGGGTGGCGCGAATGATTATGGCCGGCTATCAGTTCCGAGGCGAAAAACCCTTCGGAAATGTATACTTCACCGGCATAGTGCGTGACAAACTCGGACGCAAAATGTCCAAACAGCTCGGCAACTCGCCAGACCCGCTCGACCTTATCGAAAAATACGGCGCGGACGGAATGCGTGTGGCAATGCTTCTCTGCACCAGCGCAGGCAACGACATAATGTTCGACGATGCCCTCTGCGAACAGGGACGCAACTTCGGCAACAAAATATGGAACGCCTATCGTCTCGTAGGCGGATGGAGCGTGGATGAACAGTCGGTTCAGTCGAAAAACGACGCTCTCGCCGCAGAGTGGTTCCGCAACAGATTCAATGCCGTAATGACAGAGGTCGAAGCCGACTTC
>JAFLRS010000081.1 GCA_022511355.1 Alistipes sp. | reverse complement strand
AATCGGTGGTCAATGTCGAACTCGAAGAGTCACACACCGCCATCGATGACGTAATTATCGTGGCCTACGGCCAAACTACAAAAGAGGCTTTCACCGGCTCGGCTACTCAAGTCAAAGGCGATATCATCGCCAACGGCTCCAAAGAGTCCGTAGACAAAGGTCTGGTCGGCAAAATGGCCGGCGTTCGCGTCGCTTCCGACAACGGAGACCCGGGTTCGTTCGGCATGATACAGGTTCGCGGTGTCGGTTCTATTGCCGCAAGCACCCAACCTCTATATGTCGTCGACGGCGTTGTGGTTTCAACCGACGGAGGTTCTGCAGGCTACAAAAGCGCCAACTTCATGTCTACCCTCAATCCCGATGACATCGAAGCCGTAACGGTCCTCAAAGATGCCGCAGCCGCTTCGCTCTATGGTTCGCGAGCTGCAAACGGAGTCGTAATCATCACCACCAAGCGCGGAAGCCGCGGTGAAGCCAAAGTCTCCTATTCGGGCGAGTTCGGCGTCACGAACCTTGCTAACAAAAAAGGTCTGCAAATGATGGATGCAGAACAGTTCATCACTTACTTCAAAGCCGCACAGGACAACTCCTACGGCGAGGGAGCGGGCGATTATTATGCAAGCGAGTTCGTCAGGGATTACTATGACTCTTACGGTTTGGACAGCACCGGTCTGGGCGGCGTTCTGAGCGATCCCACCGGAAAGACCAACACCAACTGGCGCGATGAAATTTTCCGCAACGCTTTTTCGCAGAATCATCAAGTGAGCCTCACCGCCGGCAACAACAAGGCTTCGGTCTATGCCGGTTTGGGCTACAACAATACCGACGGCGTGGTTCAGGGTTCCAATTTCGAGCGTTTTTCAGGTCGTCTGAATGTGGACTATCAGGCGAAAAAATGGCTGCGTCTCTCTTTCCGTCAGATGGTGGCATACACGCAGTCGCGAGGTCATTCCGACCAAAGCGACCAGGCACAGGGTATGGGCTATGCATCTCCGTTAGGAATGCTGACGAGTCTCGACCCCACGGCTGCCGTCAAGAACCCCGACGGGTCGTACAATTTGTATCCCGGAATCGGCAACGTGTTGAGCGCAAGCTCTGCACGCAACCCGCATCTCTCTCTGAATATGGATGACCATGAGTTCCACAAACTCAGCACGATGCGCAGTATGTCGAATTTCGACATAAACATCAAATTCTGCGAGCAGCTGCAGCTGTCGAACGTATTCGGCTACGACTTTACCAACACGAAAGAGACGATGTGGTGGAGCCCGCAGTCGATGGACGGAGAGTCGCTGTCGGGATTGTCGGGCGTATACACATTCTATGTCAAGGACCTCAACAACTCCACGACGCTTCGTTATGCCGACACGTTCAATGTCGATCATCACTTGTCGGCGCTCGTCGGATTCGAGCTGTCGAATCATAAGTACAGCTACTCCTATTCCGGAGCAAGCAACTATGCATCCAGCTCGCTGCCTGCCCTCTCCGTAGGTCAGACATACGGAACCGGCGGCTACGACAACGCATCTTCGATGCTCTCATTTTTCGCAAGCGCCAATTACGACTATGCCAACAGATACTATGTATCGGCAAGTTTCCGTCGTGACGGTTCGTCGCGTTTGGGCCGCGACAACCGCTGGGCCAACTTCTGGTCGGTGTCGGCTGCATGGCGTCTGGGTCAGGAGGAGTTCCTCAAGGACAACGACCTGTTCTATGACTTCAAACTGAAGGCATCGTTCGGTACCAACGGAAATCTTCCTGCGGGTTACTATTCGCACATGGGTCTTTACTCGCTTACCGGCGGATACGGTTCGAACCCCGCCATGTACTGGAGCAATCCCGAAAACGGAAAGCTCGGTTGGGAGAAGTCGCAGAATCTGAATGCCGGATTCGAATGGAATCTGTACGACCGCGTAACCATCGGTGCCGAATACTATCGCAAAAACACCAATTCGCTGTTGTTCGACCGTCCGTCGTCGGCCGTAACCGGTTTCGACAGCTATACCACCAACATCGGCCGTCTGCTCAACGACGGTGTCGAGGTGGAAATCAGTTCGGCCAACATCCGCACGCGAAACTTCACGTGGACGACCGATTTCAACTTCACGTGGCAGCGTTCGATAGTTAAAGAGCTGCCCGACGGCGCCGACATCAACTATGGCGACGGTTCGATGTATTTGCTGCGCGAAGGCGAATCGATGTACACGTTCTATCTGCCCGAATGGGCCGGCGTGAATCCCGACAACGGTTACGGACAATTCTGGTTGGATCCTTCGGACCACAGCAAGGGCGTGACCAACTACTATATCGAAGCCGGCAGCGGCATCATGGGAAAAGCTCTTCCCGATTTCCTCGGAGGTATGACCAACACGTTCACCTATAAGAATTTCGACCTGTCGTTCCTGATTTCTTATCAGTTCGGCGGCAGTCTGTTCGACTATCTGGGATATTTCACCCACAGCGACGGTTTCCGTTCATGGTCCACCAACCAGATGGCCGATGCATCGGACTTCTGGACTCCCGAAAACCGCAATGCCAAATATCCCATTCCGTTTGACGCTTCCTACGAGGGCGACGAGACTGACTCGGCTACTTACCGCTGGGACCGTTTCTCGAGCCGTATAATCAAATCCTCGGACAACATTCGAATGCGCGAAATTACCTTCGGATACAACATTCCGTTCAAACGTCACATCGATAAACTGCGCGTCTATTTCAAGGCCACCAATCCGTTCATGATATGGTCGGCGACGCCCAACATCGACCCCGATGTTGCAATCAACGGTTATCGTACTGTCGATGTGCCGCAGACCAAATCGTTCATCCTCGGAGTAAACATCGTATTCTAACCGAACAAAAAACACTACAAGATGAAAAAGATATTTTATATGATAGGGCTGTCGCTTATGGTTACATCATGCGACTTCCTCGAACAGGAGCCCACGACTCAGATACCGGCCGGCGGCATTACTACGGTTGACGACCTCGATACGGCCGTAAACGGAATCTACTACATAGCATCATACGGAGACAGCGGCACGCTCGCTTCTGAAGCAGCCATATACGCCGACCTGAAAAGCGGCGACACGAGACAAATCGGAACCTCTTCGCAGATAGCTTCGCGCGTGGCAAAAGGTCAGATTACGGCAAGCGATTCATACAGTTTTTACTACTATCTGTACGTGGCTCTGGCCAACGTGAACGTGGCTTTGGAGAGTGCGGTACACATCGATGACCCCGATGCGGAATTCTATATAGCCGAACTTTATGCACTTCGCGGCTGGCTTCATTTCGAACTGGCACGATTGTTTGCGCCGATCCCCACATCGGGAAGCAGCAACACGATGGGAATCGTCCTTTCGGACCGTGTTTTCGAAATCGATTATCGCGGAGCGCGTGCCTCGCTCGAAGATACCTACAAGCAGATTGTCGATGACCTGACCACCGCCATCGAAACCGAAGACCCGTATTTCGAATATCCCAACCTCGGACATATCAATTACTGGTCGGCTCTCGGAATGCGTGCCAGAGCATATCTCTACTGGGGAAAATATGAAAAGGCTTTGGAGGACTGCAAAGAGATTATAGAGAACAGCCCCTATTCGCTCTATTCGCTCGAAGAGTACGCGTCGGTATGGGGTTCGCCCGAAACCTCCGAAATGATGTTCGAGATTTTGCAGACCGATGACTACAACGCACAGCGTTATGCACCGGGATACTACATGAATCCCAACGGATATGCCGAGTGCGCCATGACGGATGAGTTCTACGCATTCATATCGGCCGATGACAAGGATGTCCGCAAAGATTTGGTGAAGAGTCTCACCTCGTCCTCGGGCGGCAATCCGGGCTATTATCCGCTCAAATATCCCGGCAATATCGGAGCGAGCACGCCCATGTACACCAACAACATCAAAATCATGCGTCTGTCGGAGATATATCTGATAGCTGCGGAAGCGGCATTGCAATCGGGTTCCGCTACGGATGCTGCCGAATACATCAACACTCTCCGCGAAAACCGCATCGAAGATTATTCGGAGGTGGCGACCGTGACGCTCGACGACATTCTCAACGAGCGACGCAAAGAGTTGTTCGGCGAGAATCACATGGCATTCGACTGCTGGCGCAACAAACGTTCGTCGGGAAGCTTCGACTACACCGACTACCGCACGGTGCTGCCTATTCCTATCGAAGAGCTTTACATTGCAGGCGGTCTGCTGGTTCAGAATCCCGGATACTGATTCGTCTGCCGTCAGCAATACCGAAGAGTCCCGCATCCCGAGATGCGGGACTCTTTTTTCCGCATCATGGCACGCTTTCAAAAATATTTGCTATCTTTGACCGTTAAAAACCTACAACGGCTCATGAAACATTTTTCAATCGTCGTCACTCTTCTTATGCTTATATGTGCCGACGGCGCAGCTCAATCCTTTACCTCACTGCGGAGCGCAGAGCCTGTCACACTCCGCACACCACTGCAACCCAAAGACAGCATCGATTTCAACGGACAACACTTCTCCCTCGAAAATCTGCTCAAAACACGACTCGAACTCGATACACACCCCGCAAATCGGGACCGGCTGCTATCCCCCGACTCCGCAGGATGCTTCACTCTCGAAAAACCCGCAGACAATATAACAATATATCGTCTGCGAACACGTCTGCGAGCCGACCGATTCATGAAAGGCGAACTCAAAATCACAGCCAACTGCCGCGCCGAACTACTTATCGACGGAAAATCTCAAGCCGTAAAAAATTCGGTCGAAGACTCGCTCTCAAAAGCCAAACCGCTCACCGCCAAACTCAAACTCGAACCTCAAAAAGATTACGAAATAGCCGTTAAAATAATGTCGGCGGCCGACGACCCCGCACAACCCCTGTTCAAATGCGAAGTCGTTCCCGACAAAGAGTTCCGGAATGCACTCTGCATCGCCGACCCCGACATGAAAAAACGACTCGCTCTGCAGCATACCGAATACGGTCCGCGAATAAGTCACGTTTCTCTCTCGCCAGCCGGCAAATATCTGCTCATAACCCGCACCGACAAATATGAATCGGGTTCGGCCTCCAACTCCGAAGTCATCGAACTCAAAAGCGGCAAAACCATACTCCACAGAATCCCCTCCGCCGCCTGGATGCCCGAATCCGAAAAATTGTGGTACACCGTCAAATCCGCCGGAGGACGCGACCTCGTAACTCTCGACCCCGCTTCAGGAGTCGAAACCGTAATCAAAAAATCGCTCCCCGACGGCCGCTTCACATGGTCGCCCGACGAATCGTTCCTCATATTCCACACCGTCGATGCCGGCAAAACCGACAAAGGACCCCTCAACAGGCTCATAACACCCGACGACCGCATACCCAACTCCCGAAACCGAACGCATCTCTCGCTTTACGACCTGCAGTCGGGTACGCTCGAACGTCTTACATTCGGACATCAAAGCGTATCGCTTCAGGAGATTTCGCACGACGGCAAGCGTCTGCTCTGCATCTCCTCCCGAACCGAAATCACCAAACGGCCCTTCAGAAGCTCGACACTCTTCGAAATAGACCTCCCGACACGGAAAACCGACACCCTCGTCGCCGATGACCCCTTCATCAACCGCGCACTCTATGCCCCCGACAACAACCGCATCCTCGTACTCGGTTCGCCCGAAGCCTTCAACGGCGCGGGCAAAAACTGCGGCGAACATCCCATAGCCAACGACTACGACGTTCAAGCCTTTATCCTCGACCGCAACGATCGTTCGGCAACGCCGCTCACGCGCGACTTCGACCCCTCGATAGGACGCGCATTCTGGAACCGCACCGACCGTCGAATCTATTTCGAAACCACCGACAAGGATTGTCAGCACATCTACCGCTGCGACCCCGACAAAATGACCTTCGAACTCCTCCCCCTCGAGGCCGATGTCATTTCGCAGTTCTCCGTCGCCGCCAAAGCACCCGAAATCGCCGTTTACACAGGCGGCGGAAACACCCGACGCGGAGCAGCCTATCTCTACGACGCCAAAAAACAACGTTCGACTCTGATAGCCGACCCCATGGCCGAAACTTTCGACGACATAGAATTCGGAGAGATGCAGCCGTGGAACTTCACCGCCTCCGACGGCACCCTCATCGAAGGTTCGGTATGTCTGCCTCCGCAATTCGACCCGCAGCGCAAATACCCGCTCATCGTATACTACTACGGCGGCACCACTCCCACCACACGCTCCATTTCGTCGCCCTACGCACCTCAACTCTTCGCTTCGCGCGACTATGTGGTCTACGTCATACAGCCCAGCGGCGCCATAGGCTACGGTCAGGAGTTCTCGGCCCGACACGTCAACGCATGGGGACAACGCACCGCCGACGACATCATCGAAGGAACCCTCAAATTCTGCGAAGAACATCCCTTCGTGGACGATGCACGCATAGGTTGTCTCGGAGCCTCCTACGGCGGTTTTATGACCATGTATCTGCAAACCCGAACCGATATATTCGCAGCCGCAGCCTCGCACGCAGGCATAAGCAACGTCACCAGCTACTGGGGCGAGGGTTACTGGGGCTACTCCTACAACAGCGTCGCCGCAGCCGACAGCTATCCGTGGTCGAATCCCGATCTGTTCACCAAACAGGGCGCGCTGTTCAATGCCGACAAAATAAATACTCCGCTGCTGCTGCTTCACGGTTCGGCCGACACCAACGTCCCCATAGGCGAAAGCATTCAGCTGTTCAATGCACTGAAGCTTCTGGGACGCACGGTGGAGTTCGTAACCGTCGAGGGCGAAAATCACTTCATCTCCGACTACCCCAAACGCGAATTGTGGCAAAATACCATAATGGCGTGGTTCGCACGCTGGCTGCAGGAACGGCCCGAATGGTGGAACGAACTCTACCCCGAACGCCACTGGTAACGAAACCAAAGACCCAAACTTGATATGAAACGTGTATTAGGAATCGGCAATGCGCTCACCGATATGCTTGTCAATCTGCGCACCGACGATGTATTGAATCTTTACGAACTGCCCAAAGGCTCGATGCATCTGGTCGATGCCCGCCTCCAGACGGCGATATCCAAATCGGTGGCCGGTCTGCCCTACTATCTGTCGCTCGGCGGCTCGGCAGGCAACACCATACGCGCCATGGCCCGATTGGGATGCGATGTGGGATTCATCGGCAAGGTCGGACCCGACAAAACAGGCGAATTCTTCAAACAGGCGCTCGACAACAACGGCATCGAACCTTTCATTTCGCAGGGCCGCGAACGTTCGGGCAAATGCGTGTCGCTGATTTCGCCCGACGGAGAACGCACCATGATAACCCATTTGGGAGCGGCTCTCGAACTGAGTTCCGAAGATGTACCGTCGAGCGTTTTCAAGGGTTATGACGCTCTCTACATCGAAGGTTACCTCGTTCAGAACAGAGATCTCATCACCGGTGTCGTGAAGCGCGCCAAAGAGCAGGGTCTGAAGGTGGCTCTCGACTTGGCGAGCTACAACGTCGTGGCCGAAAACAAGGAGTTTCTGCGCAATCTGGTGGACCGATATGTAGACATAATTTTCGCCAACGAGGACGAAGCCAAAGCCTTTACCGACGAAGCGGAGCCGGTGAATGCGCTGCAATACATATCGTCGATGTGCGAGCTGGCGGTGGTGAAGATAGGCACGCGCGGGGCACTCATAAAACGAGGTGACGAGGTGCTGCACGCGGGCATCATGGCGGCGGCGAAGCGCGTCGATACGACGGGAGCGGGCGATTTTTACGCCGCGGGCTTCATGGCGGGGCTCTGCAACGGACTCTCGCTGCGTCAGTGCGGAACGATAGGCGCCATTACGGCCGGAAAGGTCATCGAAGTGGTGGGCACAACGCTCGGCGAAGAGGCTTGGAACGAAATCATGCAGTTGTTCCAAAAGGTGAAGGTCGAGAAGTATCTGTTCTGA